>NZ_JBOHKS010000197.1:0-8361 GCF_050729195.1 Hypericibacter sp. | reverse complement strand
CTCGACAATCAGGCGGGCCCCCGGCCTGGCATCTCGGGCAGCGCACGTCGGGCGCTGACGATGTCGATGGCGGCGATGGCGACGCTGGCGGTCCTGATCTTCCTGATCGCGCTCGCCTTCGGCCTCGAGACCACGATGCTGGTGGCCGGCATCGTGGCGACGCTCTGCCTGCTTATGGCGATGCGGCTCTGGTACTTGAGCCGCGAGAGCATTTGATGGGATTGTATAGGCGCTGGTTGCAGAAGATCTATGGCGAACGGACCTTTCGGAAGCGAGCCGACGGCAATTACGACTTCATCAACTATGGGCTGTTCGTCTGGCCCTATATCCTTACCGACGAGCAGCGGACGCTGATCGAGCGAAAAGTGGTCCAGCCTTCAGACTGGATGACGAGCATCGCGCTTCTTGTACTGATTGCAGTTATCACGGTAGGATGCATTACACCCACCAGCTTTGGCGATCTCTTCGGATTCTGTCTGATGTCAAACGCGTCGATCGTCATTCTGGCGTCGAGTGTGTGGCCTCTCATCTGGGTGAAGATGCGGTTACAGAAGGCGCCGCGTCACTCCAGGCCCTTCTATTTACCTCCGCCGTTCACATCCAGTTTCGATGCGTCGGCAATGGTATGCCGTGCGCCGGCCTTGTTTCTGTGGGCAGGGATGCTGATCTGTTTCGGCGCATCCGGACTCACTGCTGTGTGCGCTGCGAGGGATCTCACCAGGGGAGCGCTCGAGCAAGGTTGGAGCGGAGTTGGTGGAAGTTTGTTCTTCGTGACCTGGGGGCTCATCTGCCTGCTGAGATGGTGGGGTCGCCCGAAGGACTGGGCTCCTCTCAAACCTGATGGCACAACCGATCTTCGCATCATCAAGATGGGCCAACCGAAACCAAAACCGTCTGGCTCGGATAGGCCGGCGTGTGAGCAGTGACGTGGGCCTCGCTTGCTTGCAGGTATTTATTTAAATAATTGAAATATATAGTTAAAATATGAAAATCCTGTGTGCTTGCGGCCATGGCCGGCCGGGCGATAGGGTAGCGTCTGACGCCCGCTCGGCGACTGCCTTCTCGCCCGTTTCGGGCCTCCTTTCGATCCAGGAACCATTCGCTCTTGCGCTATATCTCGACCCGCGGTGCTGCGCCGACGCTGAAATTCGACGAGGTCCTGCTGGCGGGCCTCGCCAGCGATGGTGGCCTCTATGTGCCGGAGAGCTGGCCGCAGATTTCGGCTGCCGAGCTGCGGCGCTGGCGCGGGCTCTCCTATGCCGATCTCGCGATCCGCGTCATGTCGCCCTTCCTCGGCGACACCGTGCCCCAGGCCGCCTTCGAGCGCATGGTGCGCGACGCCTATGCCAGCTTCGATCATCCGGCCGTGGTGCCGATGAAGCAGCTGGGCGAGCGGCTCTGGTCGATGGAGCTGTTCCATGGGCCCACGCTCGCCTTCAAGGATCTGGCGCTGCAGCTTGTCGGCCGGCTCTATGACAATGTGCTGGCCTCGCACAATGCGCGCGTCACCATCGTCGGCGCCACCTCGGGCGACACCGGCTCGGCCGCGATCGAGGCCTGCCGCGACCGCAAGAGCATCGAGATCTTCATCCTCCATCCCGAAGGCCGCGTCTCCGCCGTGCAGCGCCGGCAGATGACGACCGTGGCCTCGAAGAACGTCCATAACCTCGCGATCCAGGGCTCGTTCGACGATTGCCAGGATCTCGTCAAGGCGATGTTCAACGACCGGCCGTTCCGCGAGGCGCACAAGCTGGGCGCGGTCAACTCGATCAACTGGGCCCGCATCATGGCCCAGATCGTCTATTACTTCCGCGCCGGCCTCGAGCTGGGCGCGCCCGACCGCGCGATCCGCTTCGCCGTGCCGACGGGCAATTTCGGCAATGTCTATGCCGGCTATGCGGCGCGCCAGATGGGGCTGCCGATCGAGAAATTCATCGTTGCCTCCAACCGCAACGACATCCTCACGCGCTTCTTTGCGTCCGGCAGGATGGAGATTCTCGGCGTCGAGCCCAGCCTCAGCCCCTCCATGGACATCCAGGTCTCGAGCAATCTCGAGCGGCTGCTGTTCGATCTCTATGGCCGCGACGGCAAGGCGCTGGCGGTCGACATGGAGAATTTCCGCAAAGGCAAGTCGATGACGCTCTCGCCGGCGCGCCACCAGGCGGCGCTGCAATGGTTCGAGGGCTTCCGCCTATCTGACGAGGGCACGCTCTCCGAGATCGGTCGGCTGTATCGCCTGACCGGCGAGCTCACCGATCCGCACAGTGCCATCGGCATCGCCGCCGCGGTCGAGGCGGCCAAGACCGGCGAGACACCGGTGGTGGCGCTGGCGACGGCCCATCCGGCCAAATTCGCCGAGGCGGTCAAGCGGGCCACTGGTGTCGAGCCCCTGCTGCCCCCACATCTGGCTGACCTGATGACCAAGCCCGAACGGTTCGAGCGCTTGCCCAACGATCTCGGCGCGATCGAAGCCCATATCAAGCGGCGTCTCGCCGAAGAGGTCCATGCATGAGTGACGACAGCGTCCGCGTGACGAAACTCGATAACGGCTTCACCATCGCCTCCGATGCGATGACGAGCGTGGAGACCGCATCGATCGGCGTCTGGAGCGCGGTCGGCACCCGCCATGAGCCGCCCGAGCTCAACGGCGTCTCGCATATGCTGGAGCATATGGCCTTCAAGGGCACCGAGCGGCGCAGCGCCAAGGACATCGCGGTCGAGATGGAATCGGTCGGCGCCTCGATCAACGCCTATACGACGCGCGAGCGCACGGCTTACTACGCCAAGCTGCTGGCCGACGATCTGCCGCTGGGCCTCGATGTCCTTGCCGACATCCTGCAGCATTCGGCCTTCGATCCGGGCGAGCTCGAACGCGAGCGCACCGTGATCCTGCAGGAGATCGGCCAGGCCGAGGACACGCCCGACGACATCGTATTCGATCATTTCCAGGCCGCGGCCTATCCCGATCAGCCGATGGGTCGCCCGGTGCTGGGCACCGAGGAGACGGTGAAGCGACTCAAGCGCGGCGATCTGCAAGGTTACTTGCGTGGCAGCTACGGCCCCGAGCGGCTGGTGCTGGCGGCGGCGGGCCGCGTCGATCACGATTTCCTGGTCGAGCGCGCCAAGGCCCTCTTTACCGACCTGCCGCAGGGCCGTCCCGCGGCCACGGTGCCGGCGCGCTATGTCGGCGGCGATCACCGCGCCGACCGCGATCTCGAGCAGGTGCATCTGGTGCTGGGCTTCGAGGGCGTCGGCTATCTGCATGAGGACTATTACCTGCAGTCCGTGCTCTCGACCCTCTATGGCGGCGGCATGTCCTCGCGCCTGTTCCAGGAGGTGCGGGAAAATCGCGGCCTGGTCTATTCGATCTATTCCTTCGCCTCCTCCTATGACGATGGCGGCCTGTTCGCGGTCTATGCGGGCACGGGCGAGGGCGAGGCCGGTGAGGTGCTGCCCTTGATCGCCGAAGAGCTGCGCCGCCTGCCCGAGGGGTTGACGGAAGAGGAGATCCGCCGCGCCAAGGCGCAGATCCGCGCCGACCTGCTGATGGCGCGCGAAAGCACCAGCGCCCGGGCCGAGCATCTGGCCCAGCAGCTTCAGGCCTATGGAAGGCCGCTGACGACGGCGGAGCTGCTGCAGCGCATCGAGGCGGTCGACCGCGCCTCCCTGGCCCGGTTCGCGCGCCAGCTGGCGGCGAGCCCGCCGACCCTGGCGGCGCTGGGCCCCGTCGGCAAGCTGCCGAGCGCCAAGCGCGTCGCCGAGGCTTTCGCGGCCTAGAAGCGTCAGGCTAGACTCAAGGGGACGAGAATCGGGTCAACCGGGCAGAGACCGACGGGGGAAGGGGGACGGGCGATGCTGTGGAGTCGTCGCGCCCTTTTGCCATCGGGCTATGGCGCCCGGCTGGAAGGGCAGGGTGTCTATCTACGCCCGCCGGCCCGGCTCGATTTCGCCGCCTGGCGGGACTTGCGCGAAAGCTCGCGCGATTTCCTGGTGCGCTGGGAGCCGACCTGGACCGCCGAGGCCCATGCCCGCGGCACCTTCGTCCGGCGCGTCAAATATGCCGGCGAGGAATGGCGCACCGACCAGAGCTACAGCTTCCTCATCTTCCGGCGCGAGGACGATGTTCTGCTCGGCGGCATCACGCTGGGCCAGGTCCGGCGCGGCGTCGCCCAGACCGCGAGCCTCGGCTACTGGATCGGCGCCGGCCATGCGCGCCGCGGCTATATGAGCGAGGCGCTCGGCTGCGTCGTCTCCTATGGCTTCGGCGAGTTGGGATTGCACCGCATCGAAGCGGCCTGCTTGCCCCATAACGAGGCCAGCCGAGGTTTGCTGCTGAAGCTGGGATTCAGGGAAGAAGGCCGCGCGCGCGAGTATCTGCGCATCGACGGCCGCTGGCAGGACCATCTGCTGTTCGGGCTGCTCGCCGGCGACAATTGGCGGAAGAAGGCTTAGGCGCGCTGCTTCAGGATGAGTCTTCCCTCTCCGCCCGCGCAGCGGGGGAGAAGGTAGGGTGAGGTGGGCTTTTCTTGCGCACACACCCTCACCCAGCTCCGAGTAAGTCTCCGCCACGCTCCGACTAACTCTTCGCCTCCATCTCCCTCACTTCGTGAGGGCGAGGAAAGAAAAACAAAATGAAGCGAGCGCCGCGCGTCCTACGCGTGTCCCGCTTGCCCCGACAGCCGCGACGCGCTGATGCCGATCTTGCCGATGGCGCGTTCCCATTTGTCGTCGAGGGCGGCGTCGAAGATGAGGGCGTCGTCGGCGGCGACCGAGAGCCAGCCATTGGCCTGGATCTCGGCATCGAGCTGGCCAGGACCCCAGCCGGCATAGCCCAGCGCCAGCAGGCTGCGGCGCGGGCCGCTGCCGGCGGCGATGTCCTTGAGGATGTCGAGGCTGGCGGTGAGTGCCACCTCGTCGCTCACCTGCATGGTGCCGGACGCGTTGTATTCCGAGGAATGCAGCACGAAGCCCCGGCCGGTCTCGACCGGCCCGCCGAAATGCACGCGGATGGATTCGATGCCGGGGCCGGGCTCGATCCCGAGCTGGGCCAGGAGGTCGGGGAAGGTGAGGGAGCCCACCAGCCGATTCAGTACCAGCCCCATGGCCCCTTCGGCGGTGTGGGCACAGAGATAGATGACCGTCCGGGTGAAACGCGGGTCGCGCATCGTCGGCATGGCGATGAGCAGATGCCCGGTCAGATATCCCGGAAGGGCCGGGGCCTGATCCTTGTCCATATCCATCTAGCTAGGGAACCCTGGGCGCCCTGGCAAGCGGCCTTCCGCCGCGCGGGGCGACACGGAATCGTGAGGTATTTTCAATCATCTGGTCATTATAATCCGGCCCGTCCCATGAAAACAGACGCTATCCGGAACGACCCAGAATCCAGGAGCGCCCGCCCCCGCCAGCCGGGGTCGAGGGCTCTGTGGCTGGCCGGATTCCTGGCCCTGCTGGGGCTGGCGGGGGCCCTTCCGGCCTTGGCCGATGGGGCGGCGGTCGCCACCCAGCCCCAGGTCGAGGTGGGTCTGATCTCGGCCCAGACGGCCGTGGGCCAAGCCCGCCAGATCCGGCTCGGGCTGCATTTCACCCTGGCCAAGGACTGGAAGACCTACTGGCGCTCGCCCGGCGATGCCGGCTATCCGATCGCTGTCGATTGGGCGGGCTCCGGCAATCTCGCCAAGGCCGATCTCCTCTGGCCGGTGCCCCATCGCTTCACCCTCTTCGGCCTCGATACCTTCGGTTACAAGGACGAGGTCGTGCTGCCGGTGATCGCGACCCTGAACGAGCCTGGCAAGCCGCTCTCGATCAAGGCGCATCTGCGCTACCTCGTCTGCGAGACCGTCTGCATTCCCTATGAGGCGGATCTGGCGCTCGAGATTCCGGCGGGCGATGCGCTCCCCAGCGCGCAAGCGCAGCTGATCGACCGCTATTACGCGCAAGTGCCAGGCGATGGCCGCGCGCAAGGATTGGCACTGGAGCAAGTCGCTCTCGCCGGCAGCGACACGAAGCCGAGCCTCGAGGTGACGGCGCGCTCCACGCTCACGGGCTTCACGACACCGGATCTCATTGTCGAGGCGCCGCCGGGGCTCTATTTCGGCAAGCCCGAGATCCAGCTCGGCGAGGACGACAAGCTCGCGCGTTTCACCTTGCCGATTACCCGCGAGGCGAATGCGCCGGCCTTGTCGGGTGCGGCCGTCACACTGACGCTGACCGACGGGATCCGCGGCCTCGAACGCAATGTCACGCTGAGCCCTGCTGCGAGCTCCGGTCAGAAATTCAGCGGCCTGCTGGCGATGATCGGCGTGGCGCTCCTCGGCGGGCTGCTGCTCAATCTCATGCCCTGCGTGCTGCCGGTGCTCTCCTTGAAGCTGCTGGGCGTTGCCGGCCATGGCGGCGGCGAGAAGGCCCATGTGCGGCTCTCCTTCCTGGTGTCGGCCGCGGGCGTGCTCGCGGCCTTCCTGCTGCTCGCCGCCATGCTGGCCGCGCTCTGTGCCGCGGGTCTCGCGATCGGCTGGGGCATCCAGTTCCAGCAGCCGCTGTTCCTGGCGATGATGGCGCTCATCGTCACGCTGTTCGCCGCCAACCTGATGGGCTGGTTCGAGATCACCTTGCCGGGCTGGCTCGGCAGTCTCGCGAGCGACGCGGACGAGGCCGCGGGACGTGCTGCCGACCGGCGGAGCCTTCCCGGCTATTTCCTCACCGGCATGCTCGCGACCTTGCTGGCGACGCCCTGCTCCGCACCCTTCGTCGGCACCGCCGTCAGCTTCGCGCTGTCGCGCGGGGCCCTCGACATCTTCGTCATCTTCGGCGCGATGGGGCTGGGGCTGGCGCTGCCTTATCTCGCGATTGCGGCCTTTCCCGGAATCGCCGTGGCGTTGCCGCGGCCCGGCCGCTGGATGATCCATCTGCGCCGCCTGCTGGGGATTGCCCTGGCGGCGACCGCGGCCTGGCTGCTGTCGGTCCTCGCCGGCGATATCGGAATCTGGGGCGTGGCGATCCTGGCCGGGCTGCTGATCGCCTTGGCGATGGCGCTCGCGCTTCTGCATCGCCTGCCGGACAACAAACGTCCGCTGCTCTGGGGCGGGGCGGCCGTCCTCGGCATCGCGGCGCTGGCCTTGCCGGCGCTGATCTCGAGCGGGCCCACCGCCCAGGCGCGCACGCAGGCGCAGGCCGGCCTCGCCGGCGGCTGGGTACCTTTCGAGGAAGCCCGCATCGGCGATCTGGTGGCGCAAGGCCGCACGGTCATCGTGGATGTCACCGCCGACTGGTGCATCACCTGCCTTGCCAACAAGACCCTGGTGCTGGACCGCCCGGAGATGAAGGCGGCGTTCGAGACCGCCAAGGTCGTCACCATGCGGGCCGACTGGACCCGACCCGACGAGGCGATCTCGCGCTATCTGGCCCGGTTCGGGCGCTATGGGATTCCCTTCAACGCGGTCTATGGCCCCAAGGCGCCCGAGGGCATTCTGCTGCCTGAATTGTTGAGCCGTGACGCGGTCTTGGATGCGATCGCGCGGGCTGGCCCGTGAAGCAATGCCGGAAGCCCGGCGATGGTCATGCCCAGAGCAAGGTCGGATCGGCTTCTATCAAGCCGATCCGTGAATCTTGCTCTGATTCTAACGACTAGAGACTGATTCACGTCTCAAGTCGATGCGACTTGAAACGATCAGGCTCTAGGGACTGGACAGAGTGGGGCTTGCGCCTATCTTAGGAGCAAGGCCAGACGCGGGAGGTTGCGCTCCCGTTTTTCATTTGGAAGAGAGGACTGACAATGGCGATCAAGGTAGGCGACAAGATTCCGGCCGTGGAACTCAAGACCATGGCCAGCGACGGCATGAAGACCGTCAGCACCGACGAGCTGTTCAAGGGCAAGAAGGTCGTGCTGTTCGCCCTGCCGGGCGCGTTCACGCCGACCTGCTCGGCGAAGCACCTGCCGGGCTTCGTGCAGCATGCGGAGAAGATCAAGGCCAAGGGCGTCGACACCATCGCCTGCCTCTCGGTCAATGACGCCTTCGTCATGGATGCCTGGGGCAAGTCGCAGAACACCGGCGACAAGGTGGTGATGCTCGCCGACGGCAATGGCGATTTCTCGAAGGCCGTCGGCCTGACCATGGACGGCACCGGCTACGGCATGGGCTTGCGCGCCTCGCGCTACGCCATGCTGGTCGACAACGGCACCGTCAAGGCGCTGAACGTCGAAGCCCCGGGCGCCTTCGAAGTCTCGAGCGCCGAAGCGGTGATGAAGCTGCTGTAGACGAGATTTTGTCCCTTCCCCCGACACGGGGGAAGGTTAGGAAGGGGGCTGCGCGATATCAGATAGCGAGCGGCCCCCTCCCTCGCCCTCCCCCGCGAAGCGGCTAGGCC
>NZ_JBOHKS010000196.1:0-25043 GCF_050729195.1 Hypericibacter sp. | reverse complement strand
GGGCGCCGCGCCCGGTCCTCGCGGTCTTGCCTCCCATGCGCAGGCGCATGATGCCGTCCCTTTGCCCCCTCAGGGCGTTCCTGCCGCCTCGATCTCGGCCTGACCCATCGAGCCGCGACCGATGCGGGTCGGCCGGTACATATCCTCGACCGAGGCCGCCGGCACGCGATAATGCCCCGGCGTCACGGCGCGGATCATATAGGCGAAGCTGTATTCATAGCCGGGATAGCTCTCGAAGCCGGTGATGAAGCGGTCGTCGAGATATTCGGTGTAGAGCGCGTCCGACAGCTCCGGCATCCAGGCGAACTGATCCGTCTGGCGGGCATTGGCCAGGCGGACATTCTCCAGCTCGAAACCGGCCGGCAGCAGGTCGATCAGAAGCGCCTGGCTGCCGCGTGACCCGCCATCCTGGATGGTCACGACCGTGACGATCACGTCGTTCTGCGCGACATGACTCAGGTCCGTGGCCTCGCCGGCGAGCGTGTAGTATTTCCGCTCGATGGTGAAGCCCTGGTTCCTCACCGGACCCCGCGGCTGGCTCGGCACGCCGAAGACCGTGGTGTTGGCCCAGATCGGGCCCTCGCCGCGATTGGCGATCTGCAGGCCCGACGCGATCTGCTCCGGCTTCGGGCGCAGATAGAGCGGCTCCGTGCGGTCTTGCGCCTGGCCATCGCCGACGGCCACGGCGATCCGCGGGCTGCTTCCCAAAGCCGCGCCGGCGAGAACGATCCAGCCCTGCTCCTGTGTGCTGAGCCAGGGATCGGCCCCGATGGCCGACGAGAGCTCGTCGATCAGCGGGCTGGGATCCACGCCCGGCACTTTCGCTTCCGTCGACAGCGCCAGCAACACCGCCGTGTCGCGGAGATCGGATTCATAATAGTCGTTATCGTCCCCGCTCCAGCGATGGCGCGTATCGAGCGCGATCTTGGCGGCGTCGGCGGCGCGGTTGTTGTCGCCGATGAGAGCGAGGGCCGCCCCCAGCTGCATCACCGCGAGCTTGCTCGGCAGCTTCTTCTTGTTGCGGTCGAACATGTAGCGCACCAGGCCTGGATCGGCCGCGTTGGCGCTCGCCAGCACATAGATGGCATAGGAGCGCGACGACAGGGCAGAGGGGCTGTCGTTCTGGTGATCGGCCGCGTGATAACGCAGCCAATCGAGCCCTTCCTTGTAGGCGAAGTCGGGCACGACATAACCCTTCGCACGCGCGCGCGTCAGGAAGTCCATCGCATAGGAGGAAAGCCAGGGCTCCGTGGTGCCATAGGAGTCCCAGAGCGCGAAGCTGCCGTCCCAGCGCTGCATCTCGAGCACGCGTCCGATCGCCCCCTGAACCCGGCGCTTCAGCCCGTCATCGTTTTCCACGAGGCCGAGATCGCGCTCCAGATCGGCCGCATAAAGCAGCGGCAGCGCGCGGCTGACGGTCTGCTCGATGCAGCCATAGGGATAGCGATCGAGCCCGCGCAGCACGCCCGCCAGATCGAAATCCGGACGGCCGCCGAGGCTGGTCAGCACCTCGCCGGTGCCTGGCAGATAGGACGACACCAGATCCGGCCCCAGCTCGAAGCTGTCACCGGGCGCCAACTGATGTGCGACCCGTTGCACCTCCGGCAATTGTGCCGGGCGGACGCCGAGCACAATCTGCCGATCGAGCTTGAAGCCTTCCGGCCCTTCGATCGCGACCGTGATATGACCGGTCCCGACCGTATGGCCGAGGAGCGGGATCGTCAGGACAGCCGCCGTCCCTTGCGCCAGATCGTGATCGCTCGTGGCGCCCTCGCCCAGCTGGAAGACATCGTCGCTGGTGATGGCGACATGATAGGTCCCGGCCGGGGCCTCCATGTTCTGCAGGCTCACGGTCAAGGTCGACCGGTCGCCCGGTGCCAGGAACCGCGGGGTGGCGATCAGCGCCACCAGCGGATCGCGCACCACGAGCGGCGTCTCGACGGCGCCGACCTTGTCGCCGTTCCAGGCCACGGCCATCAGGCGCAGGCGGCCGTTATAGTCCGGCACGTCGAGCGAGATGGTGGCCTTGCCGTCGGCGTCGAGCTTGACGGGCCCTGAGAACAGCGCCACCAGCGTCGTGCCCGGAGGGGCGGCGCGCCGGCTCATCGCCGCGTCGCCGCCGCTGCGGATCACGCCGCGATTGGCGTTGGCGGCATTGATCAGGCGGCCATAGAGATCGCGGATATCGACGCCGAGACGACGCTTGCCGAAGAAATAATCCACCGGATCCGGCGTCTTGAAGTCGGTGAGTTCCAGCACCCCCTCATCGACCGCGGCCAAGGTCACATAGGCATCGCCCGATCCGCCGAGGCCCGCGACCGCGACCGGCACATCGATCTTCTGGCGCGGCTTGATCACCTCGGGCACCGTCAGCGTCACGCCCAGGCGATGAATCTCCGGATCGATTCCGAGCCAGGCCACGCCGATGGCACGACCGGGCCCGCGGGTCTGCTCCGAAGATCCGGGCCGGAAGGCGGTCGCCAACACATAGGCGCCGGCTCCCCAATTGGCGTCGACGTCGAACTTGACCGACACGCCATCGGGCGTGGCATCGACGACGCGCGTCGCGATGATGCGATCGGTCGCGACCGCGAGCAGCACCTGGCCCGCGAAGGGCGGACGCACGAAGAGCTCTGCCTGATCGCCCGGCGCGTAGGTCGGCTTGTCGGCCGTGACCTGCAGCGTATCCGGAGTCTCGCCGGACCCGGCGCGGGCCCACCAGCCGGCCGTGAAGCGATAGCTCGCCGCAGCGCCGCTCTCGGGGTCATAAAGCTCAAGGCGATACTGACCGTAATCGACCGGGAGCTGGATCTTGCCCGGCGCGTCGGCGGCAATCGAGATTTCGCCGGTCGTGCCCGGAATGTCGCGCACCACCGCCTGGTAATCCCAATAGCCGTTGCGCAGGAACCACTGATAGTCCCAGTCCTCCTGCACGAGGCGATAGTTGACCTTGTCGAGCGCCTTTCGGCTGCCGTCATCGCCCACCGCGATCGCCTCGAAGGACGCATTGGCGCCACGATCGACAGTGTCGTCGGAGAAGAGCGGCTTGATGCCCAACGCCAGCGGCCGGTTGCGGATCGGCAGCTCCAGCACCTCGGAGATCGAGCGACCGCCGACATCGGCGACCTCGACGCGCACCGTCGCCGACAGCGGCTGGGCCGTATCGGGGATGTTGTCGAGATAGAGCGGGATCTGCGCCTCGCCATTCTCGTCGGTCACGCCGCCGGCCAGCTCCGTGCGGACCGGATCGATCGCCTCGTCCGCCAGGTCGAAATGGAATCCCGGATAGCCCGGGAAGGGATCCGTGGCCTTGCCCACCACGGCTTCGCCCTTCACCGGCAGCCCGGCGCCCATGGCGCCATAGAGATATTTCACTGTCAGATCGAGGTTGGGCGTGGTCTCGGCCCCGGGGATGTAGGCCGGCTGGTCGGCGGTGAGCGTGGCCTCGATGCGGGCCGGCACGACCTCTTCCACCAGATAAGTCGCGCTCGCGATCGGCCGGCCAGCCGGATCGAGATAGGCCTCGACCGTCCAGACGCCGGTGCGTGCCGTGCCCGAGACCGGGATGTCGCGCTGATAGCTGCCAGCGCCGCCATCCTTCAGCGAGATAGTCTCAGCCTCGCTGCCATCGGGACGCAGCAACTTCAATGTCAGCGGCAGGCCCGTCATCGCCTTCCCGGCCTCGTCGCGCAGCAGACCCGTCAGATGCACGGTTTCGCTCGGCCGATAGACGCCGCGGTCGAAATAAAGGAACAGGTCGCTCGGGCCCGGCGGCAGGCGTCCGCCGACGCCGCGATCGCTCAGGTCGAACGCGGCCTGCGTCAGGTCGAGGAAGGCGAAATCGCCATCCTTGCGCGAGGCCACGACGGCCACGGCCTCGCGGCCGCCCTCGCCGCGCAACAGGCCGGAATCGAAATGGGCCAGCCCGTCACGATCGGTTTCGGTGGAGGCCAGGATATCGTTGTTGCGCGCGATCAGATTGACCTCGACCTTGCGCTGCGCCTCGCCGTCCTGGAGCGAGCGGACGAACAGATTGAGCCCGTCCGCCCCGCTCATCGAGGTCATGCCTATATCGGTGACGATGAGCCACTGGGTCGCCTGCTGGGCCCAGTCGTCGGCCGTGGTCTGCTCGGGCGGTGCCGCCATGAGCAGGTAAACGCCGGGCTGGGTCGAGGGCAGGATCTGGTCGATCGGAACGGCCGTCACCACCCGCTGGTTGGGCTTGGATTCGATCTCCACCACGCCCTTCCACACCGTCTCGCCCAGATTGTTGGCGATGTCGTTGCGGTCATAGCCGTCGAGGACCCGCAGGAAGCGTCCGTCCGTGATCTGCCGGATCAGGTTGCGGTCGTTGATCCGCAGGAGCTCGAGCTTGGCGCTCTCGTAATTGACGCTGACCAGCGGCACGCCCTGCCCGCCGGTGCGGGGCAGCACATAGGTGTTGCTGTCGAAGCCCAGCGAGGGGTCGCGCACGCCGGCCGGGATGGAAACGGTCTGGCCCTGCATCAGGGTCTTGCGCTCGGCCGAGGGGAAGCCGGTCTTGAGCGCGACGTCATAGTCGGTGCCGTAGGCGCCGCCATTGATGCAAAGCTGGTTGCCGGAGGCGATGAAGCTCGGCTCGAAGGCCGGGGTCACCGTCACATAGTCCTTGTAATGCACCTGCTTGGGATCGAGCAGGTTGCCGGTGAAGCGCAGGCAGATGCTCGGGCTGTCGCCGGTGCGCTCGACATCGACGGTGTCGAGCTTGAGGCCGATCAGGTCGGTGAGCTCGGCGATGCGGTCCTTGAGGTTGGAATCGTCGGGGGTTTGGTCGAGGGCGAGCTGGTAGGCCGCCAACGCCTCCTCGGGCTGATCGAGCGAGCGCAGGGCGCTCGCCGTGATGTCGAGAGCCGCGGCGCGGTCCTCAGGGGAATCCGCCGACTGATAGGCCAGCCAGCCGGCGCCCACCGCCTGGTCGAAGGATTGCTGATCGCGGTTCAGCTTGGCCAGCGAATGCCAGATCTCATAGTCGGCGCCGCCGAAGGCCACCGCCTGCTCGTAATTGGAGATGGCGACGCTGGTCTGCCCCGCCTGCTCGGCCGTCTCGCCCGCGATCCGCAGCGCATCGGCCTTGTCGGGATCCGATCCGCTCTTGAAGCGCTGCTGGATGTCCGACTGATAGCGGTCGGCCGCCTGGGTCGCGACCGGCATGTCTTGAGCCCATGCGGACAACACCGGCAGCGCGAGCGCGAGGCCGAGTGCAAGGCAACGAACGAAATTCATGATCCCCTCGTGGTGAACGGGGTCACTCGCGACCGCGAAGCGCCCTCTGCTGCGCAGGCCACCATGAAATTGTGACCGCTGCATGGCCGTGTGGGTAGAGCTTGTGATTTTGTCGCCTGATTCCGATAGGAACCCGGTCATGGGATGTCGGCACCATGGCGACGGCGCTGCGCGATCTATCGGAATCGTGTCGCTGTCGCGCGTTCCTTCCTCATCTTCTTGCAGAAGAGAAGAAATCGCATAAATATTACGATATTTCAATATAATAGAAGAAACTTCTCAAGAGGCGCCGCCGCCCCGCGCGGCCTCATTCCGATCGAGCGCCGCCTGGATCTGTTCCAGAAACTGCAGGACGCGAACGCCGCGGGGGCCATCCGCGATGGAGACGGCGTGTCCTTCGATCACCTCGGCGAAATGACCGACGAGGCGCTGCAGAGCCTCGCCGGATTCCATCGCCGGCGTTTCCCATCCGCCGGTCCGGTATCCCGGCAGAATCGTGCGCCCGCCCGGCTTGGCCGCCTTGTCGATGCCGCGATCATAGAGCTTGAGAGCGCCATCGGCGGCGAGCTCGTCCCAGACCAGCATGCGGTCGCTGCCGCCGATGACCGTGCGGCGCACTTTCTCGGGCGACATCCAGCTCCAATGAAAATGCGCCATCCAACCGGAGGCGAAATGCAGCGAAGCATGGACGATGTCGGGAATGCCGGGATTGACATGGCACTGCCCGCTGACCTCGACCTGGACCGGCGTCTCGTCCCTGAAGTCGGCCAGCAGCGCGAGATCATGCGGGCCCAGATCCCACAGCACGTTCACGTCCGGCTGGAACAGACCCAGATTGAGGCGCTGCGAATCGTAGTAGGTCACGCGACCTAACCGCTCGCCTTGCTGCAGCGCGCGGATCGCGCGACCAGCACCGGTGAAGAGCAGGGTGTGATCGACCATGAGGACGCGTTTCTGTCTGGCAGCGATCGCGACCAGATCCCGGCCTTCCTCCGAGCGGGTGCAGAGCGGCTTTTCGACCAGCACATGGAGACCACGTTCGAGCGCTCGCCGGGCCAGTTCGTAATGGGTAGAGACCGGACTGGCGATCGCGACCGCATCCAGCCCCCGGTGATCGTCGATCAAGGCCACGCCGTCGTCGTAAAGCGCGATCCCCGGCGCGGCTTGGCGCGTGGCGGCGCGTCTGTCGGCGCGATGGTCCGCCGCGGCGACAACACGGAAGGCCGGGTGGGCCGCCAGATTGCGCAGCAGGTTCGGCCCCCAATGGCCATAGCCGACCAAGCCAACCGAGATCATTCCCCGCCCTTCCCCGGCCGTTCGGGACTCAAAAAATCCCAACGGGCGGCGCTTTCTTGCGCGCGCGGCCTCTGCCCGTCAAGCTGGACCCTGCGGGACTCAAGGCCAAGGCCCCAGGCGGCCGACCTTGTTCCGACCCGGCCGATTTGCTAAGAGCCAGCGCCCGCGCCCCGGTCGCTGACCGTCATCCGGACCGACCTCGAGCCATCGGCGCGCCCCATCGCTTTTCCCTCAGAGATGCAACCCACCCCCAGCATCAACCACGATCTGCCGTTTCATCCCGGTCCGTTCGGCACCTTCACCGAAGGCCTGGACTATGCCGCGCGTGGGGATACCGGCTTCAATTTCTATTCGGCGCGCGGCGAGCTGACCGCGGTCCTGACCTATCGCGAGCTGCGCGAGCGCGCGATTGCCGCCGCCCAAGGCCTGATCCGGTCAGGCTTGGCGCGCGGCGCGCGCATGGTGCTCATCGCCGATACGATGCCCGATTTCATGGTGCTGTTCGCCGCCTGCCAATATGCCGGGCTTCTGCCGGTGCCGGTCGCCCTGCCGACAGGCCTGGGCGGCCGCGATAGCTACATCGCGACCTTGCGCCGGCAGATCCAGAGCTGCGGTGCGGCGGCAGCGATGGCGCCCGCGGAGCTGCTCGACTATCTGAAGGAAGCCGCCGCCGGCACCAGCGCCAAGATCGTCGGCAGTGCCGCCGAGTTCCTGGCCTTGCCGGGCGGCGACGCGGAACTCCGTCCCTTCGCGCCCGATGAATCCTGCTATCTGCAGTTCTCGTCGGGCAGCACGCGCTTTCCCAAGGGCATCGACGTGCCGCAGCGGGCGCTGATGGCCAACGCCCATGCGATCGCGATCGACGGGCTCGGGCTCGTTCAAGGCGACCGCGCCGTCTCCTGGCTGCCGCTGTATCACGATATGGGCCTGGTCGGCTTCATGCTGTCCCCGTTGTTGTCGCAAGTGACCGTCGATTACCTGGCAACGCGCGACTTCGCCCGCCGTCCGCTGATGTGGCCGACCTTGATCTCGCAGAACCGGGCCACCCTCTCCTACAGCCCCACCTTCGGCTACGACCTCTGCAGCCGGCGCGTCAGCGAAGGCCGGCTCGCCACGCCCGATCTCGATCTCTCCTGCTGGCGGATCGCCGGCATCGGCGGCGACATGATCCAGCCGCATGTGCTGGAGCGTTTCGGTGTCGCCTTCGCCAGCTGCCGCTTCGATCCCAAGGCCTTCCTGCCGAGCTACGGCATGGCCGAGGCCGTGCTGGCGATCAGCTTCTCGCCGCGCGACCAGGGCATGCTGACCGACGCGGTCGATCGCGGCCGCCTGGCAGAAGAGGGCCGCGCCGTTCCCGCCGATCCGCGTTCCGACGAGACCCGGCGCTTCGTGCTCTGCGGCCGGCCGCTGACCGGCCATGTCGCCGAGATTCGCGGCGAAGACGGCGAGGTCCTGCCCGACCGCATGATCGGCCGCCTCTTCGTCAAGGGCCCGAGCCTGATGGCCGGCTATTACGGCCAGCCCGAGGAAACGGAGCGCGTGCTCTCCGCCGATGGCTGGCTCGATACCGGCGATCTCGGCTACAGCCTCGAGGGTGCGCTCGTCATCACCGGCCGCGCCAAGGATCTCATCATCATCGCCGGCCGGAACATCTGGCCGCAGGATCTGGAATGGAGCGTCGAGGAGAGCCTCGATCTCAAGCGCAACGATGCCTGCGCCTTCTCGATCGAAGGGCCCGAGGGCCAGGAACAGGTGGTGATGCTGGTGGTGTCGCGGCAAACCGACCCCGCCGAACGCGAAACCCTGCGGCAGGGCGCGCAGAGCTTGCTGCAACGGGCCCACGGCATCGAGGCCCGGATCGCGCTCGTCGGACCGCGCGACATTCCCCACACCTCGTCGGGCAAGATCGCGCGGGCGCGCGCCAAGGCCGCCTATCTCACCGGCCATTATCAGGAGGGCGGTGCCGGCGCCGCTCAGCCCCGCTGACCGAGCCGCCGACGGGCCGGCTCGCCGCCGTCACCGGGGCCAGCGGCTTTGTCGGCGGCGCCGTGGTCTCTGCGCTGGATCGGCTGGGTTGGCGGTTGCGTCTGCTGATCCGGCGCCAGCCGCCGCGCCTGGTCCTGCCAAACCAGGCGCCCGAGGTCGTGATCGGCGATCTCGCGGACGATATCGCGCTGGGCCAGCTGGTGGCCGGGGCCGATGCGGTCCTGCATATCGCGGGCGTGGTGAAGGCGCATGACCGCGAGGGCTTCATGCGCGGCAATGCCGAGCCGACCGGCCGCCTTGCTGGGATCGCCGCACGGCAACCGGCGCCACCGCATTTCATCCTGATGTCGTCGCTTGCCGCCCGCGAGCCGGCGCTGTCGCCCTATTGCACCAGCAAGCGCGCCGCGGAGGACGCGCTCAAGGCGGCGGCCGGCGCCATGCCCTGGACCATCCTGCGCCCGACCGCCGTCTATGGGCCGGGCGACCGGGAGCTTCTGCCGTTCTTCAAATCGATCAAGAAGGGGCTGGCTCCCCGCCCGGCCGGGCCTGTCCAGAGGCTCTCTTTGATCCATGTGGAGGATGTCGGTCGATTCGCCGCAGCCGCCGCGGGGCTGGACGCCGCCCGAGGCCGGAGCTGGGAATTGGACGATGGTGCCCCCGAAGGGCATGGCTGGGATGAGATCGTCACCGCGGCCGCCCAGGCCCTGGGGACGCATCCCCGGGCCCTCGCCATCCCCCGGCCCGTGCTGGCCGCTGCCGCCCGGGTCAACGCGCTAAAGGCCGCCTGGAGCGGGCGTCCGCAGATGCTGGTGCCCCATAAGCTCGCCGAGATGATGCATCCGGACTGGCGCTGCCATGACCGTCCGCCGGCAGCTCTTGGAACGGAATGGGAACCCAGATGGGCGATCGGTCCGGGCTTCGCGGACACCGTGCGCTGGTACCGGCAGGAAGGCTGGCTGTAACAATGCGCAACAATTTGTTATTTCACAGAATCATGCCTGTCGGCGAGACATATTAACCGAATTGGGGCACGGTCCCGGCGCGATTGGGGCTTTCCTACGTTAATCCGCCATAGAGCGGACACAGCATTAAGAGGCGCAGAGCCATGGGCTTGATGGAACGCGAAGACGTGGCGGTGTTCGAGCAGGTGGTTAACCTGCTGGAGCCGTTCCGTAAGGCGGAAAATGTCATTACCCGGGAAACCGACATCTCCCAGGACCTGAAGCTCGATTCCCTCGCCGTCATGGATCTCATGATGGAGCTGGAGGAGAAGTTCGACGTCACGATCCCGCTCAATCTGGTGGCGGAGATCCGGACCGTCGGCGACCTCGCCGAGGCCATCCGTCGCCCTTAAGCCGCCGACGGAGATCCCCGAAATGGGTCTATTCGATCGTTTCGCCAGCACCGAGCAAGCGCACACCGACGTCAAAGCCAGGGTCGACGACCCCTTCGGCGTCCGCATGGACCGGATGCTGTCGGCGACCGAGGCCCTCATCGGCAACCGCCCGACCATCCTCGTCGGCACCAATAATTATCTCGGCCTGACATTCGATCCGGCTTGCGTCGAGGCAGCCCACCAGGCGCTGGACGCTTACGGCACCGGCACCACCGGGTCGCGGATCGCCAATGGCTCCTACGCTCCGCATCGCGACCTTGAGACCGAGCTGGCCGATTTCTATGGCCGCCGGCATTGCATGGTGTTCACCACCGGCTACCAGGCCAATCTCGGCATCATCTCGACCCTCGCGGGCCCGCAGGATTTCCTGCTGATCGATGCCGACAGCCACGCCTCGATCTATGACGCCTGCCGTCTGGGCACAGCCACGGTCGTGCGTTTCAAGCACAACGACGCCGAGGATCTCGACAAGCGCCTGCGCCGCCTGGCCGACGAGCCCGGCAACAAGGTCGTCGTGACCGAGGGCATCTACAGCATGCTGGGCGACCAGGCCCCGCTCAAGGAGATGGCCGAGGTCAAGCGCAAGCATGGCGCCTGGATGGTACTGGACGAGGCCCACTCGATGGGCGTGTTGGGTCCGACGGGCCGCGGGCTCGCCGAGGAACAGGGCGTCGAAGCCGACATGGATTTCATCGTCGGCACCTTCAGCAAGAGTCTCGGTGCGGTCGGCGGCTTCTGCGTGTCCGATCATCCACAATTCGATCTGCTGCGCATCGTCTGCCGGCCCTACATGTTCACCGCCTCGCTGCCGCCGTCCGTGATTGCTTCGGCGACCGAGGCGCTGCGCCAGCTGCGCAAGCGGCCGGAACTGCGCACCCAGCTTTGGGACAATGTCGCGACGCTCTATAACGGCTTCGCCCGGCACGGCTTCGCGCTGGGCCCGCAGATGGGCCCGGTCGTGGCGATCAAGCTGCCGAGCCCCGACCTCGCGGTCGGTTTCTGGCGCGCGCTGCTCGACCAGGGCATCTATGTGAACCTGGCGCTGCCGCCGGCGACGCCGCAGGGCACCGCCCTCCTGCGCTGCAGCGTCTGCGCCGCTCATACCCGCGCTCAGCTCGAGAAGGTGGTCGCGGTCACGGCTTCGATCGGTCGTGAGTTCGGCGTCATCGGCACGGCCGATCTTCGCGCCGCCGGCTGATAGCCGACTCATCGCGCCCCTACGGCCCTGCCCGGCTTGACCTGATTCCCGTTCCGGGACAGAAGGGTCGCATGTTCACCCTGGCGCATCTGTCCGATCCGCATCTTTCCGGTTGGCCGCTGCCGGCGCCGAACGCGCTGCTCTCCAAGCGCGTTCTCGGTTTCCTGTCGTGGCAGCTGCGCCGGCGCTTCGTCCACCGACAGGACGTGCTCGATCGCGTCGCCGCCGATCTGGCGCAAAGCCACCCCGATCACGTCGCCATCACCGGCGACATCACCAACATCTCCCTGCCCCGCGAGTTCGAGAACGCCGCCGCTTGGCTGCAGCGGATCGGTCCGCCGGACCGCGTCAGCGTCATTCCCGGCAACCATGACCGCTATATCGAGCTGCCCTGGTCGAAGCATCTGGCACTCTGGGACGCCTATATGACGGGCGACGTGCGGGCCGGGGACACGGAGCGTTTTCCTTATCTGCGCCGGCGCGGCCCCCTCGCCCTGATCGGCCTCTCCTCCGCGGAGCCGATGCCCTATAACAGCGCCGCCGGCCATGTGGGCGGCGAGCAGCTGGCCCGGCTGGCGGCTATGCTGCCGGCCCTCGAGGCCGAGGGGCTGTTTCGCGTGGTTCTCATTCATCATCCCCCGCAGGCTCGGGCGACCCACGACCGGAAGGCGCTGCTCGACGCCGCGGCCTTCCGCGATGTGCTGGCGCAAAAGGGCGCTGAGCTGGTGCTGCATGGACATACCCATCGCGCCCATCTGGATCACCTCGCCGGCCCCCGTCGGCGCATCCCGGTGCTGGGCGTGCCTTCTGCCTCGGCGATGCCTCACGGCGGCAAGCCCGCCGGCGGTTACCACCTCTATCGCGTGACGCGCGCCGGCTCGGGATGGGACCTCGAGATCGAGACGCGGGCCCTGCCGCAAAAAGGCGGCAGCCTGGAGACCACCGGCCGCTTCCGCCTCGCCAGCCAGCCGGCCTGACGCGCCCAGGCCCCTTTGCCGCCCGCCATCTCCCGACTTTAACCGATCGCCGGAGCCGCCTATGCTGTGCCGCCGCCGGGGCGGAGGCTGTGGCCGAATCTGCCCCTACAGCATTGGAGAATCGAGAGATTTCCGCTGTTCGTCGCCCCGGGGGGAGCGAGAACGAAACGATCGGACGGTGCTGCCCATCGCCAGACTCGGGGGTGGGCCTATGGAGCGACAATGGCGGATCGACCAACTTGCCTTCCGAGCCGCTTCACCGACGGCATGACCCTTTGAAGAGCGCCTGGCCCCCGATGCCGACCTCAGAACCGGCATCGCGCATGGCGCCCCACCTGCAAGATCATCGATGAAACTGCTCGACCGCTACATCCTGGCAAAGACGCTGTGGCCCCTGATCGCCACGGTCAGCATCGCGCTGATCGCCTTGCTGATGGAGCAGACGGTCCGGTTGCTGGATCTGGTGGTGAACAAGGGCGGCCCGCTGTCGCTGATCCTGCGCATGCTGGCCAACCTGATTCCACATTATCTGGGGATCGCCCTGCCGGCGGCCTTCTTCATCGGCGTGCTGTTGGCGGTCTCCCGCCTCAGCAGCGAAAGCGAGCTCGATGCGATGCATGCGAGCGGTGTGCCGCTCCATCGCATGATCGCGCCCCTGATGATGTTCGCGGTGTTGCTCGTCATCTTCGGCACCATCATCGTCGGATTCCTGCAGCCCTATACGCGCTACGGCTATCGCGCCCTCATCTACCTCGTCACCGAAACCGCCTGGTACTCGGCGCTGGAGAAAGGCGCCTTCTTCAGCGGCTTCGGCAATTCGACCATCCTGGTCGACGATATTTCCGAGGGCGGCCGACGGCTGACCGGCATCTTCGTCTATGAGGACAAGAACAACGGCGGCTCGGTCACCACCACCGCCCAAACCGGCTATGTGGTCCGCTCCCAGACCGACGACCAGCTGATGCTCAAGCTGGAACAGGGTGCCCGCATCGAAACCGACGGGCCCAACAAGAAGATCAACGCCCTGACCTTCGCCAAATTCGAGCTGCCGCTCGACATCGCGCTGGCGCCGGAGCCCTATCGAATACGGGGCGCCTCCGAGCGCGAGCAGACGCTGCCGGAGCTCTGGCACAATGTCTGGACGCTGCCCAAGACCGATCCGATGTATTACGCGGTCCATGCCGAGCTGCATGAACGGCTGGTGCGGATAGCGACCTATCTTTTCCTGCCGCTGCTGGCCTTCCCGCTCGGCTCCTCCACCCGACGAACGCGACGAGGAACCGGAATCGCGGTCGGCATCGTGCTGATCGTGATCTTCTATTACCTGCTGCAGTTCGGCCATGACGTGTCCGCCAACGGACGGCTGTCGCCCTGGCTCAGCCTCTGGCTGCCCTTCTTCGTCTATGCCGGGTTCAGCAGCTGGGCCTTCTGGGAAGCGAACGTGTCGCCGGGCCATAATTTCGTCGAGACCGTTCTCGCCCGGATCGAGAGCATCTTCGACAGCCTTCGTCACATCGGCCGCCGGAAGAAGGCCCCGGCCTGATGCGCACGCTCGTCGGCTATGTGTCGCGCATGCTGCTGATGCAGTTCGCACTGATGCTGTTCGGCTTCACCGCCTTGCTGCAGCTGCTCGATCTGCTGAACAACACCAGCAAGCTGTTCGCGCGCCATGGCCTCAGCCTCGGCAGCATCCTGCATTATGTCTGGCTGCGGCTGCCCGATCTCGCGGCCTTCCTGTTTCCCTTCTCCGTGCTGATCGCAGCCCTTCTGGTGCTGTCGCGCCTGGCGCAGTCGGCCGAAGTCATGGCGATGAAGGCGGCCGGGCTTTCCTATTGGCGCATCCTCGCCTGTTTCCTGCCGGCGGCCTTCCTGATCGCCGGCCTCCATTTCGTCGTCGCCGACCAGATCGCGCCGGTGGCCGCCCGCGCGATGGAGGACTGGAACGCCGAGGCGGTCGATTTCAGCGCCGATAACGACAAGGACACCCCCACCGCCGTCTGGGCGCGTGACGGCTTCACGCTGGCACGGGTCGTGGTGGTGCTGGACCGCGGCCAGAGCCTCAGTGGCGTCACCATCTTCGAGCGCAACTCCGCGAGCCAGTTCGAGCAGCGCATCGTCGCCGGCCGGGCCGTGTTCCACAATGGCGGCTGGGATCTCTACCAGGTCGAACGCACCTTGATTGGCGAGACCGGCACCACCGAGATCGTCCGGCAGGATCAATGGCGCTGGGAGACCAATCTCAGCCCGCAGCATTTCTCCGACCTGGCGGTGACACCCGCGAGCCTGAGCCTGCGCGAGCTGCACAGCTTCGCCGCCAACGAAAATGTCGGCAGCCGGCCGGTTTATTATTACGAGACCTGGTTCAACAAGCGCCTCGCCTTGCCGATCATGACGCTGATCATGCTGCTGCTGGCGGCACCGGTGGCGCAGTCGCTGCGCCGGCAGAGCGGCGCGGGGCTGGGATTCATGGTCGGCGTCGGGATGGGATTCCTCTATTTCATCGCCGACGGCATCCTCCAGTCGCTGGGCGAGTCGGGGATGCTGCCGCCGATGCTGGCCGCCTGGAGCTCCGTGATCCTGTTTGCGGCGATCGGCCTCACGGCCCTGATCAAAATCGAGGGATATTGAGCGTTCACCGGCGCTCTATCCCTCAACCGGGACGCGGCCGAAGGTCGCAATCGGCGGCCTCGCGGTGACGATCCCGGGGCCAGGGGTTGCCGCGGCGGGGCACCCCCTCTAGATTATTGGCGGACAAGGATTTAGGCGGCTATGAGCCTTTGGAATCGCACCCATAATCTCGACCGGATGACGCTGCCGGAGCTGGTGAGGGCCTTCTTCACCTATCCGCCGGTGCTGACCTATATCGCGCTTTCGGTCGTCTCCATCGCGCTGGTCCTGCGCTGGATGGGATCGCCGCTGCCCCTGATCCCGGCCGTGGCGGCGTCGATCCTCGTCTATCCGCTGGTGTGGTATCTGCTGCACCGTTTCGTGCTGCATGGGCGCTATCTCTATAAGAACCGCCTCACCGCCGCGGGCTGGAAGCGCATCCATTTCGATCATCATCAGGACCCGCACAATCTGCGCGTCCTGTTCGGCGCGCTCTACACGACACTGCCCACCATCGCCGCGATCACCCTTCCGGTCGGCTACCTGATCGCCGGGCCCGCCGGTGCCGCGGCCGCCTTCGCCACCGGCCTCGTCACCACGATCTTCTACGAATTCTGCCACTGCGTGCAGCATCTGAACTTCGCTCCGAAATCGAAGTTCCTGCAGCGCATCAAGCGGCTGCATCTCCAGCACCACTTCTATAACGAGCAGGGCAATTACGGCATCACGAACTATGCCTGGGACAAGCTGCTCGGCACCTATTACGGCGCCCCGCGCGAGCGGCAGAAGAGCGCGACGGTCTTCAATCTCGGCTATACCGAGGAAGAAGCCCTGCGCTATCCCTGGGTCGCGGCGCTGTCCCATGGCACGCGCGGCGACGGCAATCCCCGCCGCTTCCGAGTGGCTTCCAGCGAGAACTGAAGCGATCCTCCATGTCTGCAGCCGCTGACCGCGGGAGCGGCCGTTCCGACGCCATCGAGATCAGCCCGGTCTCCAACCGGCGCGACCTCGACGCTTTCATCGGCCTGCCCAGCCGCCTCTACAGCCAGGGCCATCCGGGTTTCGTGCAGCCCTTGCGCTTCGAGCGGCGCGAAGCGCTGACGCCCGGCAAGAACCCCTATTTCGAGCATGCCGAGGCCCGGCTCTTCCTCGCCCGGCGCGGCGGCGAGGTGGTTGGCCGCATCAGCGCCCAGATCGATCGCCTGTATCTGGAGCATTACAAGGACGCCACCGGCCATTTCGGCTTCCTCGATGCGGTGAACGACCCGGCGCTGTTTCGCCAATTGCTGGCCACAGCCGAAGGCTGGCTCAAGGCCAAGGGCATGAAGCGCGCCATGGGCCCCCTCAGCTTCTCGACCAACGAGGAGGTCGGGCTTCTGATCGACGGCTTCGACGCGCCGCCGATGATGATGATGCCCTACAGCCCGCCCTTCGCCCGCGCACTCGTCGAAGCGGCAGGCTACGCCAAGGTCAAGGACCTGATCGCCTACGACTACGACGTCGACAAGAACAACCCGATCACGCATGAGGCGATCCTGCGGCGCGCGGGCATGGATCCCGCCGCGGTCACGGTCCGCAAGGTCGACATGAAGAATTTCGACCGCGACCTGCGCATCATCCTCGACATCTTCAACGACGCCTGGTCCGACAATTGGGGCTATGTGCCGCTGACCGAGGCCGAGATCGCGCATGCGGCCAAGACCATGAAGGCGGTGGTCGAGCCGAATGTGGTGATCATCGCGTCGGTGAATGGCGAGCCGGCCAGCATGATCGTCTCGCTCCCCAACATCTATGAGGCGATCGCCGGGCTGGACGGGCGCCTCTTCCCGTTCGGTTGGGCCAAGCTGCTTTGGCGGCTCAAGGTGTCGAAGCTCCGGACCGGCCGCGTCCTGCTGTTCGGCCTGCGCAAGCCCTTTCACCGGACCATGCTGGGATCGGGAATTATCCTGCGGGTGCTCGAGGAGCTGCGGCAGGGCACCAAGCAGATCCGCGCCAATCGGGCGGAGCTCTCCTGGATCCTCGAGGACAACATCCCGATGCGGAAGATCATCGAGAAGGTCGGCGGGCGGGTCTACAAGACCTACCGGGTCTACGACAAGCCCCTCGCCTGAGCCGGATCGGGACCCCCGAATCGGGGCCGGAAGCGAGCGTTTCCAAGCCGGGGCCTCGCGGCAAAAATCCGCGTCCGGCAAATGCTTTAGCCCCCTGTCACGGCCCGGAAAGAAACTTTGCAGCCCGGGGGGGCTTTTGCTATAACCCCGGCCGCCTCTGATCCCCGGTAGCTCAGTGGTAGAGCAAGCGGCTGTTAACCGCTTGGTCGCTGGTTCGAATCCGGCCCGGGGAGCCATTTAAAACAAGGGGTTGAGGCAGTGTTCTCAACCCCTTGTTCGTTTCGGAATCAACGCCCGGCAAGGTCAGGGGCCATTGCCGCGGAAACCCAGGAAGCTTTCGGGGCGTTTCAGAAGCCTGGGCTCGGACCTGTGAGCCGGCGTGATTGGCCCAGCGCGACGCCTGTCATCGGGCGGGCGACCCTAGCAAATTGGAAAGGTCCGCGCTCATTCCTGGCCATCCGCGGAACCTCGCCTACATCTACATGCGTGAGCGCCGGCGATCGGTCCGCTCCGGACAGCAGGCCGACAGGCCCTTGAGCGAATCTGACGGGCGGGCATGACCGATCATCTCGCGATAATGGACAGCGCCGCGCCGAGCCTCTCGCTCGAGCGCGCTGCGCGTTCCTATCACGAGGAACGCATTCCCCTGTCGCCACCCCTGCCCGACCGCGACATGCGGTGGCGATGGGCCGTGGCGATACTCGCCGCGATCCTGCTCCATATCGGTGTCGTCACCACGATCGACGATGGGTTTCAGCGCGAGAAGACGCGCGATGAAGCGCCGGTCCCGGTGGAGATTGTCACCGAACAACCCAAACCGACACCACCGCCGCCCGAACCGAAGCCTGTCGAGAAGCCACCGGAACCAAAGGCGCCACCGGCACCTCCGGAACAGAGGCCGCTGGCCTCCTCGGGAGGCGACCAGCCGGATAAACCACTTGGAGGCGCACCAGCTCATGCTACGGAAGCAGCGCCACCACCACCTGAGATAGCGCCGACGCCACCGCTGCCGGAGGCACCTGCAGCCACCGCAGCCCCGACTTTGCCAGACGAGCCGTCGCCACAGGCTGTTCCCGTGCCACCCCCATCCGCGCCACGCGACACACAACAGGCCATGATTCCGGCGCCCGTACCACCAAGGAAACCACCGGTCCCGGACGTTCGAAAGACCGTCATCACACCACCCACACAATCGCAAGCTGCGACGTCAACGAACAGTTTGGATCTGCAGCTCGATGAAGGGAGCGGCGATAAGTACTTCAATGCGATTCTCGAGAAAATTGTTACTCACAGCTACTACCCGCCAACGGCCGAGATGTTCGGTTTCAAAGGCACCGCTGTCTTCCGAGTTACTATCGATCGTCTGGGACGATTGGTGGACATGCAACTTATGATAAGCACACAGTACGGGATTCTCGACGAGGCTCTCGCCAATGCAATCCAAGCCAGCGCTCCGTTTTCTCCCCCACCCCTCAGCCTCCTCGCCGGTCGCGACAACGTCGTTCTTCGAGTGACGATTTCCATGCCGCTTCAGGTGCGGTAACTGTTTGGTATCGCCGGCCGCCTGACGATCGGGAGCCGGTCTTCTCGGCTCGCCGTCATGCCGATATGCCCGATCCAAGCGTCGCTCCACTCGATGACCTTGACCGGTCCGGCCGAAACGACCCGGCAATCTTTACCCTCTGCCTGCGCCGCCTGGCGCTAACGTCTTGATCTGCCGTTGCACCGGCCTGGCTTATGGTTTGCAAGAGTGTGGGCAGCCCTGGCCGGAGATGGGACGAATCTGCCCAGCCGGCCGATCTTGCGCCCACCAGGAAGGAGGCCACCCATGAGCCTTGCGATTTTAACCCGCGCCGATCGCCGCGCTCGCGCCGAAGCCGCCGCTGACGGCCCGCGTGAGCCGGTCTTCGCCCGCAGCGCCGCGCCCAAGCCCGCCGACACGAAATCGGGCCTGCCCGCCCCCGCCGTCGAAACGGCGCCCACCGTGCGCCAGTTCCTCTCGCAGCTCGGCGCCCAGGAGCGCAAGCTGGCGCGCAAGGAAGCCCTCAATGCCGTGATCGACGTCGCTCCGGGCGAGGTCGAGAAGCTGGCGCGCCTGGTGGCCCGCCTGCGCGGCCGCTATCTCGCCAAGCTGATCGACCTCGGCAACAACACCGAGACCCTGCCGGGCGAGCTCGAGATCGCCGAGATCCGGCGCGTGCGCGAGCGCTTCGAGGAATTGGAGCTGGGCCTGGCGTCGGTGAAGTCGGCGCTGGCCGAGGGCGACCTCACGCTGCGCGGCCTGCGGCCCGAATAAGCACCCTCCCGAAATAGAAAGGGCCCCGGCTGAAACGGGGCCCAATCTTCGGCTCAGAACTCTTGAGAGCGGATCAGACCGCTTCGGCCAGCCCTGCCAGCGGCAGCGGTGCTGCGAACATCACGCGCCGCGTATAGGGCGCGAGGCCGACCCATTCGTCGCTCCAGAGATGAGCGACCGAAATCATCGCACGACCTTCCAGGGCGGGCGCGACCTCGGCGACCGCTTCTTGGAACCAGCCGATGAGACGCTGTGCCTCTTCCATGTCGCCCGCGGCGCCGAAGCGGCGCGGCCCGAAACTCGCCGCCAGAACGGCGCCGTCCGTATCCACACCGGCCAGCGCCGAATGGCGGGCCACCATCGCCGCGATGACCTCCGCCAGGCGCTGCCCATGCTTCCCGTCGCGGGGCATGGTCAGGCAGGCGACCGTCACGCGCAGACGCACCGCGCCGATACGGCGCAGCGTCCAATCGAGTTCCGCGCTGAAGCTGGCGCGAGCCTCGCTCAGGGGTTCATCGATGAAGGTATCGCGCGTCGTGATCGACTTGCGAGACCGGGTCGCCGCTGCGACTTGTGTGGGGATCAAACTCATCATGCGAGGGACAAGGTAACCGAATCGCCCGCGGGCCCGATGAGGCATTGTTGTGGTAAGTGGTTAATCTCCCATCGCGCTAAGTTTATCGCGCAACTGGCAGAGATACCGAGAGAATTAGGCCTCCTTTGGGGGCATTCAAAGCCTTAACATCGCCGCCCATCGCCTCCACATTGCGGCGAACGATCCATAATCCCAGACCGGAATGCCAGCGATGATCGTCGGCCCCCGCGCCCTCGGTGGGACGCTGCGAATATTGCCGCTCGAAGATGCGTTCGAGGTCGCCTTCGGGCACACCGGGGCCCTGATCCGAGACCTTCAGGATCACGCGCGACCCGTTGCGCTTGAGAGCCAGATCGATTCGTCCACCTTCGGGCGAAAAGCCCACCGCATTATCGAGAATATTTTCGACAATTGTCTCGATCAGCTCTTCGCCGCCCTGCGCCGTCAGGCCGGCCTCGATATCGGCATAGAGCGCGATGCGGCGGCCTTCGATCAGCGGCCGATAGCCGGCCGCGATGCGCCCGACCAGGGCCGAGAGATGCACGCGCTCGCGGGGCGGATCGACCAGCTCGGCCATGGTCTCGTCCATGCGCCGCGACGCCGCCACCAGCGAGTCCAGCCGATCGACGGAGGATTCCAGAATCTGCAGCGCGCGGTTGGCCCGATCGTCGCCCGTCGTCGCCAGCCGGCGCAGCGGCTCGATCGCCTGGCGCATGATCGCGATCGGGGTCTTGAAGGCGTGGGCATTGTCCTGCGCCGCCTGTCGCAGATGGCGCGCGGAAGCCCGCAGCCGGCCGATCATGCGATCGAACTCGCGCGCCACGCCGCCAAGCTCGGCGACCTCGTTGCGCTCGGCGAAGGTGGCGCCGTCCTTGCCGTCGACTCGGATCTCCTGCGCCAGATCGCGGAATCGCACCACGCTGCGCCGGATGCTGAGGAAGACGCCGAAGGTCAGCGCCGCCAGCAGGATATAGATCGCGCCCGCGATCTGGACTTCGGGCCGCGCCCAGTAGGGCCTCCCGAGCTGCGAGCCGATGATGCTCTCGATCGGATGGGACATGACGATCGCCCAGCAGCCCGTCGGTGACAGCACCGGCGTGATCGAGGTCAGCAGCTCCTCGCTTCCGTCCGGCGCGTGATAGCGATCCGCCAGGGCCACGCGGTCGTTGCAGGTGGCGGCGACCTTCTCGAGGATCCCCTGCTTCAACAGGGTCTGGCGCTCGTCGTCGAGCTGGTTGGTATCGACCGCGGGCGCTGCGGCCACGAAATAGAAGCTCGAGGCGCCGGCATCGCCGCTCTTCCGGAAAAGCACCTTGAGCCGCGTCTCGGGGCCGCCGAAGCGGTCCAGCTCGCCGGCGATCTTGGGGAGCGCCGAGACGTCCTCTGCCTGGAGCAGCGGCGTGAGCGCCGTGGCCACCAGCCGTCCCTGCTCGCGCACACCTTCCAGCAGCAGCAGCTGGCGCTCGCTATAGACGTCGCGCAGGGTGATGTAGAGCACCAGCGGCACGGCGATGAAAGCGCCGGCCAACAGCACGACGCGACGGACCAGCGAATGAGCCCGTAAGGGGGGCAGAGCGGTCGTCGCCACCGAGGTCTCCCTATTCGGGATCGACCCAGCGATACCCGAATCCGGGGTAGTTCGCGATCCCGTTGAACTCGGGATAGACGGTTCGGAACTTCTGCCGGATGCGCTTGATGAAAGAACGGACATTGACCCGATAGCCTTCCTCGCCTTGCCCGGCGACGAAATCGGCGCCCCGGGCGAGATCGTAGATCTGCCGATAGGAGACATCCGCATCGATCGCCGCCGCGAGCGCGCAGACAATATTGAACTCGGTCACGGTGAGGTCGACAGGCTTGCTGTCGTAGAAGGCACGTGCGATGTCGGTCTTGAGCTCGAGCTTGCCGCGCTTGAGCGTGGGGCCGGCGCCGGGTGCCGCAGTCCCGGTGGCGTTGGGCTTGGCGCCATCGGTGATCAGGCGCAGGCGCTGCAGGATGATCGCGAGGCTGCGCGATTTCTCGATGAAATCGACCGCGCCGAACCGCAATGCCGCTTCCTCGTAGATGTCGTCGCTGAGGGCGGTGAGGAAGATCACCGGCACCCGGACGCCGCGCTCGCGAAGCGAGCGGAGGACGGCCAGGCCATCCATGCCCGGCATCCGCCAATCGAGCAGGATGGCGTCGACGCCGTTGCCGGCACCCAGCCAATCCAGGAACGGCCGGCCGCCATTGAACTCCATCACCTCGAACCCGCTCTCCCCCAGATTCAGACCCAGGGATTCGCGGAACATCGCATCGTCATCCACGACCGCAACGCGGCCTCGAAGTTTCAAATCGCTTCCTTCAGGCACCGTGTTTCTCCAATAAAGCCTCAAAACAAGCCCGGCGTGCCATGTCGGTATCGTCGATACCGGAGAACGCCACCGTGAGCGCCTCGAAATGCTGGTCGCTCAGATCGGGATAGAAGAAGACCTGCAGCCGGCAGCCGGCCTCCGAGAAGGTCCAGATCCGTGCCGGCGGCCGCTCCTCGGCGATGAAGGGATCGCCCAGCAGACCGATAGTCTGGGCCTCGTTCAGCCCCACCAGGCGCTTGGGATCGTCCCGGTCGATCAGGGGGGCGGCCGTGGCCGACGAGGTCTGGTCGGCAGCCTCGGGCGCCACGGTCGTGCCGCCGTCGGGCGTCGCATCCGGCGTCCCCGATGGGGTTGCTGTCTCCGGGGTCGGGGTGGCTGTCATGTCCGTTGTCGTGGTGGTGGAGGCCAGATCGACCTCGGAACCGGGTTTCTGCAACGGAATCGGGAATGCGGGCGCCGGCATGGGTACCGGTTCCGGCGGCGACGGCTCTGCGACAACCACGGGCGGGGGATGGATCAGGCTGGTCTGGCGCGCGGGCGGATCTTCGTACTGCTTCGCGCAAGCGCCGAGCAGCAGTGCCCCCGTGAGTGCGACCGCCAAGGAAATGCGTTGAAACATGGCCCTCCTCTGTCCGCTGTCGCAACCGCGGGTCGATCCCTCGCGGTGCAGCGGCAGTCTATCAGTCATCGGCCAGCCCGTGGGCCTCGGGAAAGCCAAATTAATCTAATATTGATAAGCGTTTAGCTCTTTTTATTCGGCTTCAGCGCTTGCCAATCCTGATCTGTGAGTGCGCTCAGGAAGTTGAACTGCCCTGCGCCCATCAGCCATTCGCCGCCATCAATGGTAACGACCTCGCCATTTATATAGCCCGATCCGTCAGAGACAAGAAAGCTTGCGAGGTCCGCAAGTTCCCTGTGATTTCCAACCCGGCCCAAAGGATTTTTCGTGCCGAAGCCCTCGGCCATGTCGGCCCGGGGGACCAGCCGCTCCCAGGCGCCCGGGGTCGGGAACGGCCCCGGGGCGATCGCATTGAGCCGGATGCCCCGCCCGCCCCACTCCACCGCCAGGCTGCGAGTCAGCGCCATGACTCCCGCCTTGGCCATGGCCGAGGGCACGACATAGGCCGACCCGGTCCAGGCATAGGTGGTGATGATGCTGAGCACCGTGGCCTTGTGACCCGCGGCGAGCCAGCGCCGGCCACAGCCCAGCGTCGCATAGGCACTGCCATGGAGCACGATCCCCAGCACCGCATCGACGGCGCGCGGCGACAGCTCCTCGCTGCGGGCGATGAAATTGCCGGCGGCGTTGTTGACCAGCACGTCGGGCGCTCGCACCGCCCAGATCGCATCCAGCATCTGCTCGACCGCCGCCGAATCCCGGATATCGCAACCATGGGTCTCGACCTTGCCGCCGGTCTCGGCCTCGAGCTTGGCCTTGGCTTCGGCGAGCACCTCGGTGCGCCGGCCGCAGATCACCAGTTCCGCGCCCAGCTCCAGATAGCGCTGCCCCATCGAATAGCCGAGGCCGGTGCCGCCGCCGGTGATGAGGATGCGCTTGTCCTTGAGGAGATCGGTTTGGAACATGGGGAGAATAGGTCCTTGCTGGTCGGTTGGTGGCGGTCGCCGGAGGCTCAAGCCTCGTGCGGCCGCAGCAGCTCGCGAGAGAGGATGTGCCGCTGGATCTCGTTGGTTCCGTCCCATATCCGCTCGATGCGGGTGTCGCGCCACAGCATCTCGAGCGGCAGCTCGTCCATCAGGCCCATGCCGCCCAGGATCTGGATCGCGTGATCGGTCACGCGTTGCGCCATCTCCGAGCAGAATATCTTGGCCATGGCGGCATCGCCGTTCGTCATGGTGCCGTTCATGTATTTCCAGGCGATATGGAGGGTCAGCATGTCGCCAGCCGCGAGCTCGGTCGCCATGTCGGCGAGCTTGAAGGAGACACCCTGGAACTTGCCGATGGTCTGGCCGAACTGCTTGCGCGTGGCGGCCCATTGGGTCGCGATCTGGAGCGCGCGTTCGGCCTTGCCGCAGCAATTGGAAGCCACGAGCAGGCGCGTGTTGGCGAGCCAGGAGCCGGCCAGGTCGAACCCCTTGCCCTCCTCGCCCATGATCTGGCGCCGATGCACCCGCACATCGCTGAAGCTCAGCTGGTAATTGTGATAGGTGCGATGGCTGACGGGACGGGGCCCGCGCGTGATCTCGAAGCCGGGCGTGCCGACATCGACCAGGAAACAGGTGATGCGCTTGCGCGGGCCTTTCGGCGTCTCGTCCATCCCCGTCACGACGAACAGGATGATGAAATCGGGCTTCCGCACCGCGCTGATGAAATGCTTGCTGCCATTGATGATCCAGTCGTCGCCGTCGCGCACCGCCCGGGTCTGGATGCCCATGGCATCGGAACCGGCATTGGGCTCGGTCAGGCCGAAGCCTTCCTTGATCTCGCCCCGGATCGACGGCAGCAGATAGCGTTCGCGCTGCTCGCCCTCGCAGGCATTGAGGATCTGCGAAGGCCGCCCGATCCAGCCGCAAAGGCCCCAGGTCGATTTGCCGATCTCTCGATCCATCATCGCGATCGACAGGAAATCGAGCCCGCCGCCGCCGATCTCGGCCGGCATGTTCGCGGCATAGAGGCCATATTCCTTCGAGCGCTTCTTGATCTGCTCGCCCAGCTCGAGCGGGACCTCGCCCAGCCGCTCGGTCTCGCGCTCATGGGGGAAGATCTCCTTCTCCATGAAGGTGCGGACCGTCTCGACCAGCATCCGCTGCTCGTCGGTCGGGGAGAAATCGAGCGCCATCGGCGTCAGCGCCCCACGAATCGGGGCTCGCGGCGTTCGACCGCCGCGGCCAGCCCTTCCTTGTGATCCTCGGTGGCGGCGCAGAGGCGGCCGGCGGCCAGCTCCTCTTCGAGTTGCTCTTCCAGCGACCGCTCGCCCGCGCTGTCGATCAGACGCTTGGTGTGGCG
>NZ_JBOHKS010000195.1:0-22647 GCF_050729195.1 Hypericibacter sp. | reverse complement strand
ATTTCGAGGGCGAGCCCTGGGGCATCACCCAGGAAATGTCGGAGCGCATCGGCAACAAGCGCGAGTTCGACGCCACGATCGAGAACATGATCAAGATGCGCGCCGCCGGCATCAAGGTGCTGCCCTTCGGCGATTACGGCTTCAAGATGATCCCGCTCGGCACCGATGCGCGCGACCTGCAGCATTTCGTGAATTATTTCGGCTTTGCGCCCTGGGAGGCGCTGCGCGCCGCCACGGCCTATGGCGGCCAGGCCTATCGCGTCGAGAAGCTGGGCCAGGTGAAGCCGGGCTATCTGGCCGATCTGCTCCTGATCGACGGCGATCCGCTGGCGAATCTCCAGCTCTTCCTGGATCGCGACCGCTTCCTCATGATCATGAAGGACGGCCAGTATCACAAGCCGCCCCAGGCGCCGCAGAGCCATCGCCGCGCCGTTGCGGAGTAGGGCCCCCGGCGCGCTCAGGGGATCGCGGCGTAGCCCTTGGTCGTGAGAAGGCGCTCGAAGGCGCCATCGTCCAGCTTCCGGCGTGTCTCGAGGAAGGCCTGGGCATCGCGTCCGCAGATGCGGCGGAACTCGCCCTTGGGTGTCTCGATCAGCTCCTGGAGAGCGGCGGCCACTTCGTTCGGCGTGCTGATCCGCTCCAGCAAGTCGGGTGGCGAGGGGTTGTCCAGTCGGTTCCCATAAGGCGAATTGGCCGGAATCCGCTCGTTCCGCTGGACCTGCTTCTTGGCGCGGAAGGGTGTCGCGATGATGCCGGGCTGCAGGACGTTCACCACCACGCCGAAAGGCGCCAGCTCATAGCGCATCGCCTCGCTCATGGCCTCGAGCGCGAATTTCGTCGCGCAGTAGCCGCCATAGATCGGCAGGGCGGCGGCCCCGATCGAGGAACTGAGATTGACGATCTGGCCCGAGCCGCGCCTTCGCATGGCGGGGGCGATGGCCTGATAGACCCGTAGCGCGCCGATCACGTTGGTCTCGATGGCCGCGCGGAAATCGGGAATCCGCAGCTCTTCCATCGAGCCCAGGCAGGGCACGCCCACATTGTTGACCAGCACGTCCGGTGCGCCGCGGCGCTCGACCAATCCGCCGAGCCCGTCGCGCACCGACCGGTCGTCGGTCACGTCCATGATGATCCAACTGGCATCGGGTCCAGTTGCGGCCGCGAGGCGGTCGGCGTCGGGTTGGCGGCGAACCGTGCCGGTCACGCGGTAGCCGGCCGTGGCCAGCCGCAGGACCGCGGCTTCCCCCAGGCCGGACGAGCAGCCCGTGATCAAGACATGTTTCATGACAGTCACCCTCGAGCCTCAGACGGTCTGGCGCTTTTCCTCGACAAAGGTCAGATGCTGCGAGACCACGGCGTCCTTGGCAAGCTCGGCGACGCTGCCCTCGGCGACGATCTGGCCCTTGTCCATGACATAGCCGCGGGTCGAGGCGCCGGTCGCGAATTTGAGGTTCTGCTCGACCAGCAGCACGGCCAGATTCCGCTCCACCGCGATGCGGGCGATGATGTCGCGGATCTGCTGCACGATCGAGGGCTGGATGCCCTCGGAGGGCTCGTCCAGCAGCAGCAGGCGGGGATTCGCCGCCAAGGCCCGGCCCAGCGCCAGCATCTGCTGCTCGCCGCCGCTGAGCGTGCCGGCACGCTGACCCAGCCGCTCCCGCAGGATCGGGAAATAGCCGAACACGCTCTCGTCGACCGGGCCGAAGCCGGCGCGCTTCCTGGCCGCCGCCTCGCCGATCAGCGTGCCGCTGCGGAGGTTCTCCGCCACGGTCAGCTGCGGGAAGACGAGGCGGCCCTGCGGGACATAGGCCATGCCCCGCCTGGCGCGCTCATGGCTCGGCAGGTGGGTCATATCCTGACCATCGAACAGGATCTTGCCGGCGCGGTTGGGGAGGATGCCCATCAGGCTGCGCATCAGCGTGGTCTTGCCCACGCCATTGCGGCCCAGGAGGCAGACCACCTCCTTGCGGTCGACGGCGAGGCTGACGCCCTGGCAGATCAGGCTCTGCCGGTAGGCGACCTCGACCTGAGCGAGCTCGAGGAGCATCAGACCTCCTCGCCCAGATAGACCTTGCGGACGGCGGGATCGGCGGCGATCTCCTCGAAGCTGCCCTCCTTCATTACCCCGCCGCGATTGAGCACGGTGACGCGGCCCTTGAGCCGGCGCACGAAACTGATGTCATGCTCGATGATGATGGCGGTGCGGTCCTTGAAGACCTGCTGGATCAGGTCGGCGGTTTCCGCCGTCTCCGAGACGGTCATGCCGGCGGTCGGCTCGTCGAGCAGGACCAGGCGCGGATCGTTTAGCATGACGATCCCGATCTCGAGCCATTGTTTCTGGCCATGCGAGAGGCTGCCGGCCAGATCGTTGCGCCGGGCGGAGAGGCGCACGCTCTCGAGCACGCGTTCGGCGCGGGCCGCGAGGCTGGAATCGAGCCGGGTCGTGAAGAGACGGAACGCCGCGCGATGGCCGGTGCCGGCGACGATCAGATTGTCCCAGACGGTCATCTCCTCGAACACCGCCGGCGCCTGGAACTTGCGGCCGATGCCGAGGCGGGTGATCTCATGGACGGACTTGCGGCAGATGTCACGGTCCTCGAAGCGGATCTCGCCGGAATCGCTGCGCAGGCGCCCGGTGATGAGATTGAAGAGCGTGGTCTTGCCGGCGCCGTTGGGGCCGATGATGCAGCGCAGCTCGCCGGGCTCGACCCGCAGATTGAGGTCGGAGAAGATCGCGAGGCCGCCGAACTTCTTGTTGAGATTCCGGATATCGAGCATGGCATCGGTCATCGTGCCACCAGCCCCAGCCGTTGCAGCCGCACCCTGAGCCACTCATGCCGGGCCAGCCCGACGATGCCGCCGGGCCAGAACAGCACCACCAGGATGAAGAAGAGTCCCACCAGCAGGAGCCACAGCACGACGAAAGCATCCGATAGAAGCGTCTGGAGATAGTTCACCAGCAGCGCGCCGATGAAGGCGCCGATGAGCGTGCCGCGCCCGCCGACGGCGACCCAGACCAGCACCGAGGCCGACATGGTGACGCCGATGAGGTCGGGCGAGATGAAGCCGATCGGGACATAGAGCACGCCGCTCAAACCGGCCATGGCACAGGCGATGGTGAAGATGATGAGCTTGATCTGCGGCACGTCGTAACCGAGGAAGGCCGCGCGGTCCTCGTTCTCGCGGATGGCGCCCAGCGCGCGGCCGAAATCACTCTTCACCAGCCAGCGCGACAAGGCGAGGCAGCCGACACTGCCGGCCACGGCCGTGTAGTAGGAGACATTGGCCTCGTACCAGTTGATCTCCCAGACGCCGGGAATGCCCAGCGTCGGCGTCGGATAGCCATAGAGTCCGTTCATGCCGCCGGTGAGATTGCCATTCACGATGATGATCGAATGGACCGCCCCGGTGAGGGCCAGGGTCACCACGCCGAAGAACACGCCCGACACGCGGCCATAGAAGAGGAGATAGCCCATGCCCAGCGCCAGCAGCGCCGGGAACAGCACGCCGCCCAGGGCCGCGATATAGGTGGCGCCGGCGAAGGGCAGGGCTTTCAGCAGGATTCCCATCGCATAGGCGCCGGCGCCGAAGAAGATCGCATGGCCGAAATTGACCACGCCGCTGAAGCCCCAGATCAGATCGAGGCTGAGGGCGAAGATGCCGAAGACCAGGAATTTTCCGAGCAGCCCGACCTCGTAGTCGCTGGCGATGGCCGGAAACACCAAGAGGAAGAGCAGCGCCGCGGAGCCTAGCAAGCGGGCAAGGAGCGGACGCGCGGGCGCCGGGGATTTCGTCATGGTCGCCATGTTCAGCCCCGCGGCCCGCCGGTCAGGCCCTGCGGCCGGATGCGGATCAGCACGACCGCGATGAAGACCACCAGAATCTGGGCCACCACGGGGCGCAGATAGAAGGAGAGGGCGGCCTCGGTGCCGCCGATGGCGACACCGCCGGCGACCACGCCATAGAGATGCCCGATGCCGCCGATGATGACGACGATGAACGCGCGCGACAGATAGGCGAGGCCCATGTCGGGGTTGATGACGATCAGCGGGCTCATGATGGCGCCGGCGAAGCCCACCATGGCGGCGGCGACGGTGAAGGCCCAGAGATCGGTCGACTGGGTGTTCACGCCGAGGGCCCCCGCCATCGAGCGGTTGGCGATCACCATGCGGATGCGCAGGCCGAAATCGCTGCGGAAATAGAGCAGGAAGGTGAGGGCGACGATCGCGACTGTCACGAGGATGATGAAGAGCCGATAGGTCGGGTAGCTGAAGCCGAACAGGCTGGTGCTGCCGGTGATGAGGGAGCCCGCCATCATCTGGCCCGAGCCATAGATCAGCCGCACCACCTGGCGGATCACGATCGACAGACCCCAGGTGGCGAGCAGCGTGTCGAGCGGACGGCGATAGAGCGGCTTGATGATGGTCTGCTGCGCCGCCATGCCGACCAGCCCGACGACGATGGGCGCGGCGGCGATGCCCCACCAGGGCGAGAGGCCCCAGGCGGTCGCGGTGGCGACGCAATAGGCGCCCAGCATGAAGAACTCGCCATGGGCGAGATTGATGATGCCGAGCATGCCGAAGATCACGGCCAGACCCAGCGAAACCATGATCAGGATCGACGCGATGCTCAGCCCGTTGAGCAGCTGAATGACGACAGGCTCCACGGGGGGTATCACCTCGGTCGGCAAGAAAGGGGGTCGGCGCGAAAGGGGCGGCGGCGGTCAGGCGAGAAGCTCAGACAGATCGCGGGAGAGGCCGGCCGGCCCCTCCCGCCTGGCAGTCAGGGACGTCCGTTCAAACCACGCAGTCGGTCTTCGCTGCGACCTTACCGAAGTCCTTCAGGATGGTGAAGCCGCCGTCGGCCCGGACCTCGGCGATGATCTGGTGCAGCGCCGCATGGTTCGATTTGCCGTCGATGCTGATCTCGCCCTGGGGCGCGTTGTAGCTGATGCCGCCCAAGGCATCGACCGTCTTCTCGATGTCGAGGGAGCCGGCCTTCTCGACCGCCAGCTTCCAGACATGGACGCTGTCATAGAGGCCTTCGCCCATATTGTTCAGAATCGCATCGGCGCCGTACTTCTTCTTGAAGGCGGCGACGAAGGCCTTGTTCACCGGATTGTCGAGCTCCATCAGATAGGAGACCGAGCAATGCATGCCCTTGCGCAGCTCGGGCTCGAAGGCCGGCACGTACATCTCGTCCATCAGCGTCGCCGCCACCGCGGTGCCGTCGAAGCCGAAATCGTAATACTGCTTGAGGCAGGCGATCAGGCCGTTGCCGCCGATGAAGGGGAAGAACACGTTGGGCTTCGCCCCCTTGATACGCTGGATGATCGACGACCAGTCGCTCTGGTCGAAGGGCACGAACTCCTTGCCGACCAGCTTGCCGCCATGCTGCTGCAGCAGGCCTTCGATATACGCGATCGAGACTTGCGGCCAGTTGTAGTCCTGGCCGACGCAATAGAAGTTGGGGCCGAACTTTTCCATCAGGAAGGGGATGAAGAAGTCGAGCTGCTGGTTGGGAATGGCGCCCATCGAGATGAAATAGCGACCGCAGGAGGTCTGGCTCTCCCAGTAGGTCGGGTAGAAATAGGGCACCTTGAAGCGTCCCGCGACATTGGCCGCGAGCGCCGCGCGCACGCTCGAATAGACGATGCCGAACATCGCCTTCACGCCGTCCTTCTGCACCAGCTTGGTGCCCTTCTGCACCACGACGTCGGTGCTGGTGGCGTCGTCCTCGGAGATCATCACCAGCTGCCGGCCCATCACGCCGCCGTCGGCATTGATCTGGTCGACCGCCAACCCCATGCATTGTTCCATCATCGGGCCCCAGATCGAGCCGTCGCCGGTCATGTGGAACAGGCCACCCAGCTTGATGGTCTCCTCGCCGCGCGCCTTGATGATCCAAGGTCCGCCCATGACCGCGCCGCCGATCACCGCACCGCCGGCGATCTTGCCGAACCGCCGCCTCGTCACGCCTCCCAAGATACCGCCCATGTTCCGTTGCTCCTTCGCCATGGCTGTTTTCCTTATTGCTCTGCCGTCGGGGTCGTTGTGGCACCGGCTTCGATGCCGGAAGTCCGAGGCGTCCCCCTAGCCTCGGTCTCCCTTGGCACTACACCGCCTTCTGCGGCGCCTTCCGGCGCCCGAACTCGGAATGAAAATCGCGGATCATCCGGGCGAACTCGGCCGGCCGCGACAGCATGAAGAGATGGGCGGCGTCCGCGACCTCGCGGTACTGCGCGCCCGGAATGGCCTTGGCCAGCTCGCGCCCCTGAATCGGCGAAGCCAGGATGTCATCGGCGCCCTGCACCACCAGCGTCGGCAAGGTGACGCCAGAGAGCCGTTGGCTGGCATCGTGATCGCGGCAGAATTCGAGTTGGCGCATATAGCCGACGGGATCGGGCGGATTGGCGCCGACCGCGGCCTCGATCATCGCCACGGTCCCGGCCTCGGTGCGAAAGGCCCGGGGCGAGAACAGGAACATGACCGCCAGCTTGAAGTGCTCGGCCAGGCCCAGCTTGCGGATGAGCGTCTCGCGCACCTGCCACATGCGGTCGGTCCAGACGTCGGACTTGGCATAGGAAGAGGCCAGCAGGAGCGAGCGCAGCCGGGCCGGAAACCGCAGCGCCATCTCCTGGCCGATCATGCCGCCGAAGGAGATGCCGACGAAATCGGCCTGCTTGACGCCGGCATGGTCGAGAACCGCGGCCATGTCCGCTGCCAGCAGGGCGCCGTCATAACGCATGTCGGGCTTGTCGCTCTGCCCGGCGCCGCGCGGATCCACCGTAATGACCAGATTCGTCGAAGCGAGCTCGGCGCTGATTTTCGCCAATTGCCGGGTGCCGCCGCCAAGGCCCGGAACGAGCAGGATCGGCTCGCCCCTGCCTTCCACGACATAGTGGATTTGCGTGCCTCCACTGATCGCGAACGGCATGACGGCTCCGAACCTCCGCAACGGCAATGGAGGCGGGAGAACTCACCAGAAGCCTCAGAAACCGCAGCCCGACGCGTGATGCGCATGCCGCGAGGACCGTTGGCCGGTTCTCACGCAAACTCCCCTTCGAGCGCTCAGGCTAGATCAGGCCAGCGTTCTGACAAGCGCAATTAATAGAAAGTAGCGTTGCCGAAATGAGAACGCCGGAACGACCATGTTTTCGGGCGTGAGGGGCCGGATCAGCCGACGCGGATGGCGGCACCGGTCTCGTCGAGCAGCGTGCGCCAGAGGCTGAGGGCGGTGAGCATGGAGGTTTTGGGATTGGTCGGCGACGGCTTCCCTTGGATCTTGATCCGGGCATGGCCGAAGCTGCCCTCATATTCGAGCGCATGGAGATTGCCGCGCGCGGTCGGATCTGCGATCAGCCGCACCCGCGTCTCGTCGAAGCCGATGCCGGCCAGCGCCACGGTCGCAGTGACGTTGGCATTCATCGGATAGCGGCTCGCCGCCTCGCGGGCGCTGCCCTCGAAGAAGGTCTTGGGCTCGGTGAGCTTGTCGAGATCGATCACCTTCTCGGCCGCCGTGCCGCGCCAGGCATTGACGGGTTTGGATCCGCTATAGACCACGCGGGTGAGGCCGCCATGGCGCGCGGCTGCGAGCCCGTCGATGCCGACGATGGCGCCGGACGGCACCAGGATGCGGCGTCCCGAATCGCGGCTGAGCTCGCGCATCCGTGCCTCGAACTCGCGGTCGGCGAAGGCACCCGACGCCAGCGTGACGAGGTCGCAACCGCCCACGAGCACCGGTTCGCCGAAGGCCTTGACGGCCGCGTGGCCGGCGCATTCGGCAACGATAGTGGGCCGCGTCGCCAGCAGCTCTGAAAAAGCAGTCATGACCGGCGCCCGTCCGCCGAGCCAGGCTTCTGCCTCGGCCGCGCGCGGCGGATGGACCAGCACCCCCGTCAATTCAATGCGGCCGCTGCCATCCCGGGCACAAAGCTCGAGCATCGAGCGCGCGATATTGCCAAGGCCGATGACGGCGAGTCGCACGGGCGCAGGTTTCGGATGTTCCGGCGTGGCGCGGCCGCCACTTCTGTCGTCGCCCTTGAAGCTTCCGCGTTTCATCGATCGCCCTTTGCTGCCGGCAAGCCCTGGCCCCGGCGGCGGCATCATAGCCCAGACTCCTTTACGGAACTGGAAGGCCGTGCCGGAGCGAGAGTCAGGACTTGTTCCACGGGCCCTCCGCCCCGCGTGAGCGCGTCCTCGAATCCTTAAGAAATCCGGCCCAGCTAAGCGGGGAATCTGGCAAAAAGCCGGCATGCCGTGGGGCCGGTCCGATGATAGACTAGGGGCATGGGATTGGGTGGATATGAGGGGAATGCCGTGATGCGCGACGTAACCAACGCGACCATTCAAATGAACCCTGTGGCTTTGGGGCCGGACGTCCGGCCGGCCCCCCGCTTCGGGAGGGTTGGCGGCCTGTTCGCAGCCTTGCTGCTGGCTTTGACCCTCGGTTGCACGCCTGCGGCCTTCGCCGCCATGGGCACGGACGAGACCACGGCACCGCCCGAGAGCGCAGAACAGAAGGCGGTGGACGCGCTGATCGAAGTCGCGCTGAAGCCCTGGAAGGGCGATTTCGACGGGATGGTGCAGCGCCGGATGGTCCGGGTGCTGGTCACCTATAACCGGATCTTCTACTTCACCGACAAATACCGCCAACGCGGCATCACCTATGACGCGATGAAGGTCTTCGAGGACGAGCTCAACAAAAAGCTTGGCCTCAAGCTCCTTGACCGCGTCCATGTCGTGTTCGTGCCGGTCAGCCGCGACAAGCTGATCTCGGGCGTCGACGAGGGCATCGGCGATATCGCCGCTGCGAATCTTACCATCACCCCCGAGCGGCTCAAGATCGTCGATTTCTCGACGCCCTTCGCCGATACGGTCAAGGAAATCCTGATCACTGCGCCGGGTTCGCCGCCGATCGCGACGATCGACGACTTGTCGGGCCAGGAGGTCGCGGTGCGCAAGTCGTCGAGTTACTACGAGAGCCTGATGGCGCTCAACGAGCGCTTCAAGGCCGCGGGCAAGCCCGAGGTTCAGATCACGCTCGCCGACGAGGACCTGGAGGATGACGCCATCGCCGAGATGGTCAATGCCGGCCTGTTTCCCGCGATGATCATGGATCTGCACAAGGCCAATCTCTGGACCAAGATCTTCACCAAGATGACCGTCCATCCCGATATCGTCCTGCGCGACGGGGGCCAGATCGCCTGGGCGATCCGCAAGGACAGCCCGAAACTGATGGCGGTGATCAATGACTTCGTGGTCAAGCACAAGGTCGGCAGCTCGGCGACCAATCAGCTGATCAAGCGCTATCTGGGATCGACCAAGTTCGTGAACGATGCGAATGCGGAGGCCGAGCGCAAGAAGTTCGACGAGATGGTGGGGCTGTTCCACAAATATTCGGACGAGTATCATTTCGACTGGCTGATGATGATCGCCCAGGGCTATCAGGAATCGGGACTCAATCAGGCCGCCAGGAATCCCTCGGGCGCGGTCGGCATCATGCAGGTGCTGCCCACGACCGCGGCCGGCAATCCGATCAACATCCCGGATATCACCATCGCCGACCGCAACATCGAGGCCGGCGTCAAATATATGCGCTTCATGGTGGACCAGTATTTCGACGACCCGGCCATCAACGAAGTGAACCGGCATCTGTTCGCCTTCGCCGGCTATAACTGCGGGCCGAACCGCATCGACCGGCTGCGCAAGAAGGCGGCCGCGCAAGGCCTCGATCCGAACAAATGGTTCAACAATGTCGAGGTGATGGTGGCCCAGGCGGTCGGCCAAGAAACCGTCAATTATGTCGGCAACATCTTCAAATATTACATCGCCTATAAGCGGATCGAGGATCAGCGCATCGCGCGCGATCAGGCCAAGCAGACGCTGCAGCAGGGGACGTCGCCATGACGTCGGCACGGTTCGCCAAGGGTCGGTGGCGATCGGGCATCGGTTGGCTGGCCTCCCTGCTGCTCACGGGTTTTTTCTGCATCGCGATCGCGGAAAGCGCCGCGGCGAAAGGGTCACCCCCGCCCCCGCCGCCGCCCGATCTCGACAGCGTTCTCTCGGCCTTTCCCAACGGCATGACCGGCGCGCAGCTCGATGCGGTGCTGGGCGTCATGAACGACAAGACCCTGCGCGACGGCCTGCGCAAGCGGCTGGTCGCCGAGATGGCGGCACGGGAGGCGGCGGCATCGCCGGAAGGCGAGCATATTCTCAAGATCTATGCGGAGCGCCTGCGCGCCTTGCCGGCGGCCTATGCGGCGCTGCCGTGGAACCTCGATGCCGCCTTCTCGAGGGACGGCACCATATCCGGTTTCAATGGTGCCGCTCGATGGATCGGCGGGATCGCCCTGATCCTGGCGGTGGGCGCCATCGGCATGCTGGCGGTCCATGCCCTGCTGGCGCCGGTACGCCGCCGGATCCGCGAGCAGGCCGCGGGCGGTACCCGGATCGCGATCGGCGCCCTGGTGTTGCGCCTGATGCTGGATCTGGTCGAGATCGCAGCCTTCTTGGCGGCGTCGGCGCTGACCTACGCCATCGTCGACCCGACGCACCCCGCCGCCCCTCAGGTCTTGATGATTCTGCTGCGCGCGATCGCCATCGTGCTGGTGATCAGCAAGCTGACGCTCTTCTTCTGCGATCCCGAGAATCCCGGCATGCGGCTTCTGACCGTGGACGACACCGCCGCCAGGGCCCTCCATCGGATCGTGGCGACGACGACGCTCCTGGTGGTCGGGGTCACCTCGATCGTCCGCATCCTGCTGGCGCTCAAGCTCGACAATGACAGCATCGTCGCACTGGCCCTGCCGCTGAGCCTTCTGCCCTTTGCGTATCTCATCGGACTGTCTTGGCGCAACCGCAGCGCCGTCGCGGAGCGCGCGCGCCACTGGCTGTCGGTGGGCACTGGACGCAATATGTTGATCGACGCTTGGCCTGTCCTGCTGACGGCCTATCTGGCCATCTTGTGGCTGGTGATCGCCGACGGGATCTTGCGTGTGCAGCAGGGCACGGCGCCCCGGGCCCTGGCCAGCCTGCTTCTGATGCTTTCGGTGCCCCTGCTGGCCTGGCTGATCCATCGGCCCTTGGCGCGTTTCTATGGCGTCACGGTGTTGACCACGACCGGCGCCGCGCCCGTCGGCGATGACATTCCCCAAGCGGCAATCCCGCCCGACAGTTCCGCCTTCAAGCAGGTCCAGCGGCTGATGCGGGCCGTCTGGTTCGTGCTGATTGTCGGCGCCATCGTGTTGACCTCGCGGATCTGGGGCTTCGATCCGAACCAGGAGCTCGGCATCGGGACCTACGTCTTCAGCTTCCTGTTCGATATCGGCGTGGTGCTGCTGCTGGGCTATGTCGGATGGGCGCTGATCGCCCGCTCGATCGATCGGGCGATGGAGAATGCGAAGGCCGGCGGCGTCACCACCAAGGCGCAGCGCTTGGCGACTCTGCTGCCCCTGCTGCGGAAATTCCTGCAGGTCTCGCTCGGGCTCATCGTCGCGATGATCGTGCTGGCCTCGCTCGGCGTCGAGATCGGGCCGCTCCTCGCCGGTGCCGGCGTGGTCGGCATCGCTATCGGCCTCGGCGCGCAGCAGACGATCGCGGACATTCTCGCCGGTATCTTCTTCCTGCTCGAGGACAGCTTCCGCATTGGAGACTATGTCGAGGTCGGCTCGCTGAAGGGCCAGGTGGAGAGCATCTCGCTGCGCTCGATGAAGCTGCGCCACCAACGCGGCCAAGTCCACACCCTGCCCTTCGGTCAGATGAAGTCGCTCACCAACTACAATCGCGATTGGGCCCTCGTCCGTCTCGAGTTTCGCGTGGCGCCCGATACGGATCTCGACCTGGTCAAGAAGCTGGTCAAGAAGATCGACAAGGAGCTGGAGGCCGACCCGGCCTTGGGGCCGGGCTTCATCCAGCCACTCAAATCGCAGGGCATCCGCAATGTCGAGGACGGCGCCATCGTCATCGGCATCAAATACATCGCCAAGCCCGGCACGCAGTTCCTGATCCGCAAGGCGGCTTATGAGAAGCTGATCGCCGCCTTCCGCGAGAACAATATCGAAATCGTCGGGCGTGGCGTGGTGGTGCGGGTGGAGACGGGCGAGCACCCCAGCCCCGAGGCGATCGGCGCCGCCGCGGCGCACGCGATGGAAAAGGGCGGCGAGCACGCCTGACAGGGGATATGCCTCGTCTGCGAGCGCCATGGTAGGATGGCACCTTCATACTGAACACAGGGAACCGCATGTCGTCAGACCGTAAAGTGGCCCTCATCACCGGCGCCGGCAGCGGAATCGGACGCGCCGTCGCCCTTGGTTTGCTGGGCGAAGGCTATTCGGTCGTCCTCGCCGGGCGCCGGCAGGATGCGCTCGAGGAAACGGCCGCCAAGGGCAAGGCTCTGCCCGGACGAAGCCTTGCGGTCCCGACCGATGTCAGTGATCCGGCCTCGGTGAGCCGGCTCTTTGCCCAGACCCAGGCAGCCTTCGGCAGGCTCGACCTGCTCTTCAACAATGCCGGCACCTTCGGCCGCGGCCTGCCCTTCGACGAGATCCCGTATGAAGACTGGAAACGGGTCGTCGAGGTCAATCTCGACGGCATGTTCCTCTGCGCCCAGGCGGCCTTCCGCCTGATGCGGACGCAGCAGCCCAAGGGCGGGCGCATCATCAATAACGGCTCGATCTCGGCCCATGCGCCGCGCCCGAACTCGGCGCCCTACACCGCAACCAAACATGCGGTCACGGGCCTGACGAAATCGATCTCGCTCGACGGGCGGGCCCATGGCATCGCCTGCGGCCAGATCGACATCGGCAATGCCTCGACCGACATGACCGAGAAGATGAAGAGCGGCGTGCCGCAGGCCAACGGCACGCTCGCCGTCGAGCCGACCATGGATGTGGGCAATGTCGTCCAGGCGGTGCTGTTCATGGCCGGGCTGCCGCCCGAGGCCAACGCCCAGTTCCTGACCGTGATGGCGACCAACATGCCGTTCGTGGGACGAGGCTGACCAACCGAAAGCGACGGGAAGATCGCGTTCCAGCTCAGGATGCGCGGCTCTGACGCACGGGCGTCGCGGTCGAGCGGCGCACCACCAGATCGGTCGTGAGCTCGACGCGCTGATCGCCGGGCTTGCCCTCGATCGCCGCCAGCAGCATCTCGGTCGCGCGCTTTCCCATATCGTCGGCCGGCACGCGGACCGTGGTGAGCTGGGGGTGCATATATTGCGAGATCGGCAGATCGTCGAATCCGACGATCGACATTTGCTCGGGCACCTTCACCCCGGCCTCCTGGCATTCATACATGGCGCCGATCGCCTGGATGTCGTTGGCGCAGAAGACCGCGGTCGGGCGCGAACGGTGGCGCAGGATCGCATGCATGGCGCTGCGGCCCTCGACGAACTCGAAATCGCGCTCGAACACCAGGTCGCTTGACACCGGCAGGCCATGGCGGGCCATGCAGGCTTCGAAGGCCTGACGGCGCGCCAGCGCCCGGTCATTGACGTCGGTGCGCCCGCAGATGAGCCCGATCCGGCGATGGCCCAGCGCGATCAGATGCTCGACCGCGGCGAAGGTCGCCTTGCGATTGTCGAACGAGACCGAGGGCAGGGCCGCGTCCGACGTCAATTGCCAGGTGATGACGAAGGGCACGCCATTGCGCTTGATCTTCTCGTAAGCGGCGGCCGATCGTGCCTCGCCTGTCAGGACCAGCCCGTCCACCCGCCGTTCGAGCAGCTTCTGGATCAGCACCTCCTCGCGTGCCGGCGAGAACTCCGACACGCCCACCAGCACGCTGTAGCCGTTCTGCTGGGCGACGCGCTGCACCGCTTGCGTCGATGACGCATAGATCGAGTTGGTGATGGTGGGGATCAAAAGCCCGATCGTGCGCGAGCGCCGCGACGCCATGCCCACGGCAAAGCCGTCGAGAACGTAATGATTGCGCTTGATCGCCGCCTGGACCCGCTCACGCGCATCGGCGCTGACCTTCTCGGGCTGATTGAGCGCGCGCGACACGGTCGCCGTCGAAACGCCGGCCTCGGCCGCGATGCGATGGATCGTGACGCTGCCGCCGGGCCGCGGACGGGCGCTGCGCTTCGCGCGCCGTTTCGCCTTCGGATTGCTGTCTGCCATGGGCAATGTCCTAGGACGCCGCGTTTCCCATTGCAATGCGATTGCCTGACGCTCGCGGGGCGCATCGCCTAATTCGTCGACGAGCCACTCGAAAGAAATGCCGGCCAAGTATGCGCAACGCATCATTTCTGCTGCACTGCGGTAGATGCCGTCGTGATTATTCTCGCCCGATCGCAATCGCTGTTGCGTTTTATATGTAAACGCTTACAGTCGCATCAGCAACCCGATCCACCGTCGACAAGAATGCGGGGACGGGTTGTGCCTTGAGCGGGGCTCGACCAGGGGAGGCTCAAATGTTTCTTGTGCCAGTGCCAAGAAAATCTCGCGTGTGCGCGGGCCTTCTCTCGTTTTCATTGACCCCCTGGCAATGCGGGCTGCAGAGCGCCGCTTCGGCAATGGGGTCCTTTTGCGATCTCGAAATGTAAAGGGTTGCATTCATGCCGGGCCGGCTGACGGCCCCGCAGGAGCAAGTGGAACATGCGTAGATATGTGAAGAAGGCGCCGCCCAAGGCGCCGCGCGATCTGAGCCGCGTCGAAGAGACGGTGCGCAAGATGCTGGCCGACATCGCGACCAACCGCGACGAGGCGGTGGCGCGCTATGCGCGCGAGCTCGACCGATGGCAGGGCAAGGAATTCCGGGTCTCGGAAGACGAGATCCGCAAGGTGGCGAACAATCTGCCGGAATCCTTCAAGGAGGATTTCGCCTTCTGCAAGCAGCAGGTGACCGACTTCGCGCGCCGCCAGCGCGACAGCATGCAGGAGTTCGAGGTCGAGACACAGGACGGCATCAGGCTCGGCCAGAAGCATATCCCGGTCGAGGCCGTCGGCTGCTACATCCCCGGCGGCAAATATCCGCTGGTGTCGGCGGCGATCATGAGCGTCGGCACGGCCCGGGTCGCGGGTGTCGGCTATATCACGGCTTGCGCCCCGCCGCGCGACGGCGTCGCCATCTTCCCGCCCACGCTCTATGCGCTCCATGCGTCCGGCGCCGATGAGATCTATGCGCTGGGTGGCGTCCAGGCCATGGCGGCCATGGCCCATGGCTGTGTCGGCATGCGCCCCGTGGACATGATCACCGGCCCCGGCAATGCCTTCGTCGCCGAGGCCAAGCGCCAGCTTTTCGGTGTGGTCGGCCTCGATCTGATGGCAGGCCCGACCGAGATCCTGATCATCGCCGACGACAGCGCGGATCCGGCGCTGATCGCGACCGACCTTTTGGGGCAGGCCGAGCATGGGCCCGACAGTCCTGCCTGGCTGATCACCACCTCGGAAGCCTTGGGCAAGGCCGTGCTCACCGAGATCGAGAAGCAGCTCAAAACCTTGCCGACCGCCGAAGTCGCCTCGCTCGCCTGGCGCGACCATGGCGAGATCGTTGTGGTGGACAGCGACGAAGAGGCGGTCTCGGTCAGCGACGAGTATGCGCCCGAGCATCTCGAGGTGATGACGAAGCGGCTCGACTTCTATCTGTCGAAGCTGCGCAACTATGGCAGCCTGTTCCTGGGCGAGGAGTGCACGGTCGCTTATGGCGACAAGGGTGTCGGCACCAACCACACCCTGCCGACCGGCCGCGCCGCCCGCTACACCGGCGGGCTCTGGGCCGGCAAATTCATCAAGACCGTGACCTATCAGCACCTGACTCCGGAAGCGAGCCGGCGCATCGCCCCGATCATGGGCCGCGTCTGCCATGTCGAAGGCATGCTCGCCCATGAGATCACGGCGGATGTGCGCTACCGCCGCTACGCACCGAAGAATGCCTGACGGGTCCCGGGAAATAGACGGCGAGAGAGAGGAGGCGACGAGATGATCTTCTTTTGGGCAGAGACACCGGACGGTTGGGGCATTCCCGGCATCCATGGACCGCTCGCCGAAGACGAATTGGACGGCTACGTCCAGAGCGGCGTCTATCTCATTCGCGGCAAGGGCGAGAACTTGCTGGTCGACAGCGGCAATTGGACGGTGCCCGAGCATAACAACGGCATGGGCGAGTTCCTGGTCGATCTCCTCGACAAGGAAAAGAACGCGCTCAAATACATCTTCATCACCCACTTCCATTACGACCATGTCGGCAACGCCGCCATGCTGAAGAAGCGCTATGGCGCGCAGGTCGTGTGCCATCCGCTGGACCGCCCCATCATCGAGGATCCGATGATCGTGACGCGGCGCGAGAACATCACCCGGCTCGGTACCACGCCCGAGGCGCTGCTGGAGGATTTCAACCTCAAGCCGGGGGAGAGCTTCGGCCTCTCCGATCCGGACATCGTCCGCAAATACTGGAACTTCCCGGTCGAGGTGGACCGCGCCGTCGAGGATGGCGACATCCTGGATATCGGCGGCCTCAAGCTGGAGGTGGTCCATCTGCCGGGGCACTGCCCGGGCCATATCGGCCTCTGGAATCCGAACACGCGCACGCTCTATCCGGGTGATCTGATGCATTACCCGACCCCGCTGGGACCCTTCCCGATCGGCAATGCGAAGGACCATTCGCATTCGATCCAGCGCTGCATCGACTACGCGCCCGAGCTTCTGCTCGAGGGGCACGGCCTCTCCGCCTACTCGAAGGACAGCTCCTTCCGGCGGATGAAGCATATGCAGATGCAGCAGCGCGACACGCAGAATCGGGTGCTGTTCGTGCTGCGCCGCGAGAAGCGGCCGGTCACTATCCCCGAGCTCCTGCCGGAAATCATGCCGGTCAAGACCGATCTCAACTACACGGTCTCGACCGGTATCGGCGAGCGGCATTGCTATGCCGAGGCCTGCATCCAGACCCACCTGCTCTGGCTGATCGAACAGGGCAAGGCGGAGCGCATCCGTGAAGACGGCAAGATCAAGTTCGTCGCAAAACCATAACAACGCCAGCAGCGCTGAAAATCAGGGAGAACTCGACCATGCGTAAGCGACTCAACCCGAAGCTCTTTCCCGACTACACCCAGAAGAAGGTCGTCGACGGCGCGATGGAACGGCTGGACCTGCATGGCGTTTCGCGCCGCCAGTTCCTGTCCTTCGCCTCGGCCAGCGCGATCGCGGCGGCCACGGCCGCCAGCGTCGGCATTCCCTCGATCGCGGTCGCCGATCCGAGCGGCAAGATCGCTCATCTGATCATGACGCTGCAGCTCGAATATTGCGCCAATGCCGATGTCGGCGCCCATGGTGCCGCCGAGGCGCTGGGCCTCGGCTTCGCCTCCTTCGACGGACAGCTCGATTCCGAACGCCAGCTCAATCAGTTCGAGCAGCAGATCGCGGCCGGCGTCAACGGCGTGATGCTGCATGCCCCGGGCGGCGGCTCGATCAAGCGCATCGCCCAGCTCGCCAACGAGAACAAGATCTGGTTCGACAACACCTGGGGCACGCTGCCCTGGTTCACGCCCTTCGAGGCCGGCGACTATTACACGATGTATGCGGTACCCGAGGAGTTCTCGGCCGAGCGCGCCGTGACTGTCGAGGTCTGCAAGGCGATCATGGATAAGTTCGGCGGCGGCACCGTCGTCGGCGTCACCGGCATCGAAGGCAACTCGACCGACACCATCCGCAGCCGCGGCCGCGATGACGCCTTCAAGGATTTCCCGAAGATCAAGTTCGCGGGCTCCCTGCCGGGCAAGTGGAACCGCGAGGATTCGCAGAAGGCGATGGAAGACCTGATCTCGCGTTATCCCAATATCGTCGGGGTGATCGCGCAGAACGACGACGTGGCCGATGGCTGCATGGCGGCCCTGCGCGCGGCCGGGATGCAGCCGGGCAAGGATGTGTTCCTCTCGGGCGCCGACGGCACCACCGGCGGCGCCGAAGCGATCAAGCAGGGCAAGCTCCTGACCACCAGCGCCAATGTGCCGGCCTATATGGGCGCTCTCCTGGCGACCCGCCTCTATGACGTGATGAATGGCTGGAAGCCGCGCGCTTCCGAGCGGATGATGAGCTGGCGCTCGGTCGCCATGACCAAGGACAATGTCGACGCCTATCTCGCGCGCTATGTGAACAATGGCGACGTGGCGCCCTTCGATTACGAGAAGCTCTCGAAGGTGAAGCATCCCAACGATTGGGATCCGCAGGCCGAGCTCTTCCCGATGGATATCGACCGCGAATGGGGCGGCATTCCCAAGCCCGATGGCTGGGACTATCCCGCCGCCTATCGTGACGCCCACGCCAATGGCGAGGCCAAGACGGTCCAGGAGGAATACAAGGCCCATTACAAGATCGACTTCTTCGGCCCCTCGCCGATGAAGAAGGCCTGATCGGGTCGGGCCGGCGGCAGATCGGACCATGGGCTATGAATCAGCCTCGGGCCTTTCTGTCGCCAACCCTGTCCGGCTTGCGCGCCGTCCTCCTTCCGCCATGACCGAAAGCGCGATCCTCCGGGTCGAGAACGTCAGCAAGAGCTTTGCCGGCGTGGCCACGCTCGACTCGGTCAATCTCTCGGCCGCGCGCAATCAGATCGTTGGCATCGTCGGCGAGAACGGCGCCGGCAAGACGACGCTCTTCAACATCATCTCCGGCATCATCCCGGCCGATGGTGGCCGCGTTGTGCTCGACGGTCGCGAGATCCACCCCGCCAATTATCGCGAAGCCTCGCTCCTGGGCATCTCCCGGGTGTTCCAGGAGCAGGCGCTGATCCCCAACATCACGGTCTATGAGAATCTCCTGCTGGCGCATGAGGACCGCTTCGTGCGCTGGGGCCAGCTCATCGACACGCGGCGCATGATCGAGGTGGCGGAGCGCATCGTCTCGACCATCGGCCTCGATATCGATGTGCGCCGGCCCACCAGCGATTATGACTTCTCGGTTCGTCAGACGATCGAGATCGCGCGCGCCTGCCTGGTGCCGCAGATGGTGCTGGGGATCGAGCATCCCGTGATCTTGCTGGACGAGCCGACCTCGGCCCTGGCGCGCAACGAGGAAGAGGCTTTCTTCAAGTTGATCGCTGGGCTCAAACAACATGGCACCGTACTGTTCGTCTCGCATCGCCTGAACGAGGTCCTGCGGATCAGCGACGTCATCTATGTGATGAAGGATGGGCGCATCGTCGCCGAGGTCGATCCTGCCGAGGCCGACGAGCGCAAGCTCCACGGCCTGATGGTCGGGCGCGCCCGCGACGAGGATTACTATCACGAGCGCGGGCAGCAATCGGTCGAAGCGGCCCCGCCGGCGCTGCGGGTGGAGCATCTCTCCCGCCGCGGCGGCTATCTCGACATCTCCTTGACCTTGCGCCAGGGCGAGGTGCTGGGCATCGGCGGCCTGCTCGATTCCGGCAAATCGGCGCTGGGCAAGGGCATCGCCGGCGTTCTGGCCTCGGACCAGGGCACGGTCGCGATCGGTGACCGGACGCCGGCCCGGCCGGAGCTGCGTTCGCTGATGGCGCAGGGTTTCGGCTATGTGCCGGCCGAGCGCCATGCCGAGGGCATGATCACCGCCTTCCCGGTCTCCTGGAACATCTCGCTCGCCAGCGGCGCTGATCTCTTCAGTTCCAAGGTCGGCTATTGGCGCGGGCGTCTCGAGACCAGCGTCAGCCGCAGCTTCATCGAGCGGCTGCGGATCAAGGCCAACGGCCCCGGCAGCATCTGCAGCCGGCTCTCGGGCGGCAACCAGCAGAAGGTCGTTCTGGCCAAATGGCTCTGCCGCGACCCACGCGTCCTGGTGCTGGACAATCCGACCCGCGGCGTCGATGCCGGCGCCAAGGAGGAGATCTACGCCCTCATCCGCAAGCTCACCGCCGAGGGCGTCGCCGTGCTGCTGATCACCGACGAGCTCCTGGAGCTGATCGGGCTTTCCAACCGCATCGCCATCATGAGCCAGGGCCGGATCACGGCGACGGTGCCGGCCCCGGTCGGTGCGAAACCGACCGAGGATGCGCTGGTGGCATTGATGCTGGGCTATGAGGCCAACCGGACCGAGGCCCTGCCGGACGCCCTGCCGCGGGGGACTCTGCATTGAAGGTGGAACGCAAACGCCCGGCCGCCACCTCGCAGCAGCAGGCACTGACGGCGAAGCTCGTGCTGTGGCTGCCGGTCGCGGTGGTGCTGGCGCTGATCGTCTTCTTCTCGGTCACGACCGATTCCTTCCTCAGCCTGCGCAACCTGACCGCCATATCGGGCCAGATGAGCGTGTTGCTGCTGGCCTGCCTCGGCGCCACTTTCGTCATCCTGATGGGCAGCATCGATCTCTCGGTCGGCGCCATCGTGCTGCTGGTGGGCTCGATCACCGTGCTGCTGATCAACGCGCTCGATCTCGGCATCGGCGCCGTCCCGCTCGCCGTCATCATCGGCATGCTGCTGGGGCTGCTGAACGGGCTGATCTTCGCCTATGGCTCGATCCCATCCTTCGTCGTGACGCTGGGCAGTCTCTCGGTCTTCACCGGGCTCGCCTGGAACCTGCTGCAGGGGCGGGCGCTGCGGTTCGATTCCGCCGCCTTCGAGAATCTCGCGATCGGCCAGGCCATCCCCTACGTCTCCAACATCGCGCTCTTCGCGCTGGTGGCCTGGGCGGTCTCGGTCTTCGTCTGCTTCCGCACCCGCTTTGGCCGCTACATGTATGTGATCGGCGGCGGCGAGGCCGTGGCGCGGACCTCGGGCGTGCCGGTGCGCCGTTACAAGATCTATGCCTTCACGCTCTCGGGCGCGATGGCGGGCCTGGGCGGTGCCTTGGGCGTCGCGCGGCTCGGCGCTGCCGGTCCGACATTGGGCTCGGAACTGCTGCTCAACAGCCTCGCCGCCATCGTCGTCGGCGGCACGTCGCTCTCGGGCGGCGTCGGTGGGCTGCAACGGACCTTGATCGGCGTACTCATCATCACGCTGCTCGACAACGGCCTCAATCTCCTCGGCGTCAATCAATACACACAGATGGTCATCAAGGGGATCGTGGTCATCGGGGCGGTCCTCATCAGCCAGGATCGCAGCAAGCTCGTCGTGATGAAGTAGCAGATTGAGAGAATGGCCTTCGATATGCGCAAGAAGAACGCCTGACCAAGAAGATCAGACAACGCAAAGCACAGGGATAGCGGAACAAGTGAGGGAGCAACATGTTTAAGAACCTGAATCAACTTTCATCGACCCGGCGTCGTTTCCTGCAGGGAGCGGCGGCCGTGGCCGGCTCGGCTCTCCTGCCGAGCTATGTGATGCGGCCCCGGTCCGCGAACGCGGCCCTGCCGCTCGCTTCGGTCGATACCGATGCGGCGGCGGCGGCGAAGAAGCTCGCCGCCGGCCGCGACATCACGCTCAAGATCCTCGAGCCCTCCGGTTCGCTCGGCAACGTCAAGCCGGTGGCCGAGGTCTGGACGGCGAAGACCGGCATCAAGGTCGAATATATCGAGGTGCCGCTGGGCGAGATCAATCAGAAGATGCTGCTGGAGGCGGTGGCCAAGACCGGCGCCTTCGATCTGGCGCTGCCGGCGACCTTCGGTCTTCCCGATCTGGTCGAATCCGGCATCCTGGTCAATCTCGACAAATACGCCGCCAAATATCAACCCGACGGCTTCCAGGCCGACGCGCTCTATTCGATCGGCGATTTCTACAAGGGCAGCTTCTACGGCTACCAGACCGATGGCGACACCTATCTGATGTTCTACCTCAAGGATTGGCTGGAGAATCCGGAGGAGCAGAAAGCCTTCGCCGACGCCAACGGCTATGCGCTCAAGGTGCCGGACACCTGGGAAGAGCTCGACGCGCAGCTGAAGCATTTCCATCGCCCGGACAAGAATCGGTATGGCGGCGCCCTGTTCCGGACCCAGTATTTCATCGCCTGGGAATGGTGGGTGCGCTTCCACGCCAAGGGCTTCTACCCGCTCGACAACGACATGAACCCGCAGATCAACAACGACGCCGGCGTGAAGGCGCTCGAGGAGCTGGTCGCGGCGTCGCAATATCTCTATCCGGGTGCCCGCACCAACGGCCTGTTCGAGAATTTCGAGGCCTATGGCAAGGGCGACAGCTTCGCCAATATCGGCTGGGGTGGCACGCAGAAGTACCTCAACAGCGACAAGTCCAGCGTCAAGGGCAAGCTCGCCTTCGGCTTCACGCCTGGCGGCAACGTCAAGGGCAAGCTGCTGAAGACGCCCTATTTCAACTGGGGCTGGAACTATGTCGTCTCGAGCGTGTCGAAGGAGCCGGAGATCGCCTATCTCTTCACGCTCTTCGCCACCAGCCCGGTCGAATCGATCGTCGCCGTGCGCGATCCGGACGGCTATTTCGATCCGTTCCGGGCCTCGCAATACAGCGATCCCGAGATCATCAAATCCTACTCGGAGGAATTCCTGACGGTGCATGAGGCCAGCATGCGCGACAGCATCCCCGACCTCTATCTCAAGGGGCAGGGCGAATATTTCGACGCGCTGCGGGTCGCGATCCAGGATGTCGATGTCGGCAAGCAGAAACCCAAGGCGGCCCTGGACGACGTCGCCAGCACCTGGAACCGGATCACCCGGCGCGCCGGGAAGGCCGGCCAGCAGGAGCAGTGGCGCTTCCTGAAGGGCCTCTATCCCCGCGACATCCGCGGCGAGCTGACCTGATCGATCGAGCCCATGGTTCCGGCGGGCAGGGGTGTTC
>NZ_JBOHKS010000194.1:0-57887 GCF_050729195.1 Hypericibacter sp. | reverse complement strand
GCTGCAAACAGGCCCTTTCATGGGGCGGTGGCGAGAACCATCGCCGCGAAAATTTTTCTCCCTCCTGGTCGGCGCCGCACTGGTCACGCTGTCGGCCTGTGCACCGGTCCCGCCGATGGACGGTATCATCGCGCAAGCGCCGACGACGACTATGACACCGCGTCTCTTTGATGCGCAGGACCCCCTGACCGAGGAGCAGAGCCGAGCGACTCTGGCAAAGCTCGAGACCGAGGTTGGAGGCGAGATCCTGCGCCGGCATATCGCGGTCGAGGAATCGGTGACTGAGAGCCCGCTGACGGTCGACAACCGGGTCAAGCTGCTGCCGGACGGGCTCAGCACCTTCAGGGCGATCTTCGCCGCGATCCGCAACGCCCAGCATCAGGTCAATCTCGAATATTTCATCTTCGAGGATGTGGAGAGCGACGGGCGGAAGCTCGGCGATCTGCTGATCGAGCAGCAGCAGAAGGGCGTCGAGATCAATGTCATCTATGACGCGATCAGCTATGCCAACACGCCCCAGGCCTTCATCGACCGGCTGAAGCAGGCCGGCATCAACATGGTCGAGTTCAATCCGCTCAATCCGATCGACGCGACGGCGTCGCCGAACGACCGCGACCATCGCAAGATCCTGGTCGCCGACGGTAAGATCGCCATCGTCGGCGGCGTCAATCTGAGCCAGTCCTACCAGAGTTCGCCCTTGAGCGGCGCCGGGAAGATCGATTCCAAGAATCCGGTCTGGAACGACACCGATGTCGAGATCGAGGGGCCGGTGGTGGCCGAGATCCAGAAACTGTTCCTCGACACCTGGCAACGCCAGGGCGGCCCGGCGATCTCCGCGGCCGCCCCCGAAATCCCGTCGCCGCCACCCGGCAACCAGATCATGCGGGTGATCGGCAGCGGCCCCGACGAGCCCCTGCCGCGCTATTACGCGACCCTGCTCTCCGCCATCCATTATGCCGAGAATCGGGTCTGGCTGGCGACCGGCTATTTCGTGCCAACCCGGCAGGAGATGCAGGAGCTCGTCGCCGCCGCGCGCCGTGGCGTCGATGTCAGGCTGCTGCTGCCCGGCATCAGCGATTCGCAGCTGGCGCTCGCGGTGGCCCATTCCAACTATGAGGATCTGCTCGAGGCCGGCGTGAAGATCTACGAGATCCGCGACGCCTATCTCCATTCCAAGTTCGCCACGATCGACGGCGTCTGGTCGTCGATCGGCTCCTCCAACATCGACCATCGCAGCGTGCTCTTCAACGACGAGGTCGATGTGGTGATCCTCGGGACCGACAGCGCGCGCCAGTTCGAGGCGCATTTCGAGACGCAGCAGCAGGAAGCGATGGCGCTCGACGTCGAGAGCTGGGAGGACCGCCCGCTCCCGGACCGGATCGGCGAAGGTTTATCGCGGATCTGGGAGGACCTGCTCTAGCACCGGCGGCTCAAGCGTAGAGCCGCTCATTCGGGCCCTGCCGGTGCGGAAGTTGGGCTGGCGGCCATGCTGGGCTCTATGCCCAATCACATGAGCGCCGCCATGGTCGACAAACCAATCCTCCTGCCGTTGATCGCCGCCGCTCCGACATTCACCGCCGATGATCCTGCCCCGACTGGCGGGGTCGAACTGCCGCGTCTGCACGCAGTGCGCCAGACGATGAGATAGATGCAAGAGGAACATCTAAAGCAACTGGCGCAGAAGCATACCCTTGAAGCGCGCTACAACCTTTTGTCGAGGCGATGCGTTCAGACTTCAGGACTGCACAGAAGAAGGCCGCCCGCTTTCTTCCGGACCGCATGGACCTGGTGAAGCGCTTCATGCCAGATGACGCGGCCACCATCGAACAGGACATCAACCGAATTCCGAGCGGCAAATAGCTGCGCCGCCGTGGCGCGATGTCCAGCCCGAATTCGCGAGCCGCATGTCAACGCGATCGAGGCCGGCCTGTCCTCAGGGTTTCTTTCGTCCTATCGTGAAGCCGGCCAATGTGGCGATCACACCGACCCCCAGCAAGATCCAGTAGAGCGTCACTGGGGCCGCGCTTGGTTCAGGCATCGCCCCCGCCTCAGGCGTCGGCGCCGATATCTTCAAATAGGCCAGGGTCAATGCCATTACCACCGCCAAAGCGAGACCGCCCCATCTGAGTGCAAGGATGAGCCAGTTCGGCAAGTTCGGCATGGCGTCCTCCCGTTGGAGACGTTCGGATCCAAGAATTATAGCACCGAATGACCGGAGCCATTGAGCCTGGCGCGGTATTGGAGCTCGGCCGAAGTTCGTCTCAAGCCGGCGGATTGATCAGCCCCCGGCCCGCTGCGCAAAGGCCGCGGCCGACACGTGGTCGATGACGAGCGTCGCAAACAGCACGAAGAGATAGAGGATCGAAAAGCGGAACATACGCCGTGCGGCGCGTCCGCCCCGCTCGCGCAGGACCTGGACAGCAAGTAGCAGAAAGCAGGTGCCCATGACCGCGGCGACCGCGCCATAGGCGATCCCGGCCATGCCCAAAACCAAGGGCGCGAAGCTGAGCGGCACGAGCAGCGACGTATAGATCAGGATTTGGCGCCTGGTCTTGGCCTTACCGGCGACTACCGGCAGCATAGGCACGCCAGCCTTGGCGTAGTCGTTCGCCCGGTACAGCGCGAGCGCCCAAAAGTGCGGCGGCGTCCACATAAAGATGATCAGGAACAACGCGAAGGAATCGAGGCTGATCGCCCCAGTCACCGCGGCCCAGCCGATCATTGGTGGAAAGGCCCCCGCCGCGCCGCCAATAACGATGTTCTGCGGCGTGCGCCGCTTCAGCCAGACGGTGTAGACAAAGACATAGAAGCCGATGGCGAGCGCGAGCAACGCCGCGGCGGTCCAGTTGACCGCCACACCCATGAGCATGATCGAGAACAGGGTCAGCGTGACGCCGAAGGCGAGTGCCCTGTCGGGAGCCACCCGTCCGGCCGGGATCGGCCGTTTGCGGGTCCGCTCCATCAACGCGTCGATGTCGCGGTCGTACCACATGTTGATCGCCCCAGCCGCCCCGGCGCCGACGGCGATGCACAGCACTGCCACCGCAGCCAGCAACGGATGCAGGCCGCCGGGCGCCACGACCAGGCCAGCGAAGCCCGTGAACACGACGAGCGACATGACCCGCGGCTTGAGCAGGGCCAAGTAATCTCTTACCCGCGCGCCGGCGGATTGAGCGATGCCCTGGGCTGCGCCGGTGGTTTCTACCGACATTCCCCAGATAGCCTCCAAATTTGTCATGACTGTGCCCCCGGGCCGCAACAGGCTGCGACAATCCTGCCTCTAGCCAAGATGGCGATGTCAATGATATCTTATAGGGTTATCAAAGTGAGCGTAATGGCGTCGATTTTTGACGCCCTACGGGAGAGATCAGATCAGCATGCTGCTGAAAGGCTCCTCACGTTTGATAGCGAGACGTGAATCCTTCGGTCGACGAACCGGAGGACAGGATGCGAGGTCAGGACCAGTCGAGCAGTAGCCCCTTCGGCTACGTGGACCTTGAGAGCCGGGTTCCGGCCAAGCCCTCCCTGCGGCTAATCGAGGAGATGCTGCGCGCTACCCCGCATGCTCCCCAGAACACCCACAATACCGGATCTTGTGGCCCATTCGGTCGACGGCGGGGGGTCACATTATGACGGTCCCGATTGTCGTTCTCGGTATCGGCCTGATCCTGCTGGCCATGGCCGGCCTCTCCGTCCTCGGCCGCATGGCGGGCGCTCCCAACTGGATGCTCGGGGGCCTCATTGCCATTGTCGGCGTCAGCGGCCTGTTCGCCGCCGCCCGCAGCGGCGTCGACAACCCGGTCGGCTATTACGGCGGCCTGCTCTTCTTCGTGATCAGCGTGCTGCTCGTCTTCTACTTCATGAAGCTGACCTTCGACGAAGCCGAGAAGCCCAAGCAGGAACCGACCGAAGGGCCTGCCCGGGAGGGGTCGAGCGTCACACCAGACATAGGGGCAAGGGCGACGAAGAATGCTGTAGCACTGGCAATTCTTCTCGTGGCCGTCGGCACTGTCGCATTTCACTTTCTGAGCCCGTGGTGGTGGACGCCCATCGCCTCAAACTGGGGTTACGTCGATACCACCATCATCATCACATTCTGGATCACCGGGGTCGTTTTCATCGGCATCATTTGTTTTATGGCCTATTGCGTGTTCCGCTATCGTCATCAGGAGGGAAGACGGGCGACCTACGAGCCGGAGAACAAGAAGCTGGAGTGGTGGCTCACCGCACTGACCACGGTGGGCGTCGCGGGCATGCTGACCCCAGGCCTGTTCGTATGGGACCGTTTCGTCACGGTCCCGAAAGAGGCGGCGGAATTCGAGGTTATGGGCCAGCAGTGGCAGTTCACTTTCCGATTGCCCGGAAAGGACGGCGTGTTGGGCACGTCCGACTCCCGGAACATCAGTTCCAAAAACCCGTTTGGTCTGAACCCGAACGATCCCTACGGGCGAGACGACGTCCTGATCGAAAGCGACGAGATACACCTTCCGCTCAATAAGCCGGTCAAGGTGTTGCTCCGCTCCATAGACGTCCTGCATGATTTTTTTGTGCCCCAGTTCCGGGCCAAGATGGACATGGTGCCGGGTACGGTCACCTACTATTGGTTCATCCCCACCAGAACGGGAACATTCGATGTGCTCTGCTTCGAACTATGCGGCGTTGGCCACTATACGATGCGTGCCAAGGTCGTGGTCGAGGAGGAGAGCACCTATCAGGCGTGGTTGAAAGAGCAGCCGACGTTCGCGCAGCTGTTGGCTCGAGGCGGGAATGGTACAGGAGAGGAATTAATTCCGGTCTCGAGCAAGCGGGAGACAGCCTCCGCGGAGCCGGGCTTTGCACGGAGGGACTCGAACTAGGAGAGCCTCCCGCAAAGAAAACGAGGAGGGTGCGCTGATGTCTTATTTCACACCTACCGCAGCCAAAGATGTTCCGCCGGCCGAAGTTGCAGAGGTCGAGCTTTACCATCCGAAAAGCTGGGTGACGAAGTACGTCTTTTCTCAAGACGCCAAGATCATCGCCATCCAGTATGCCTTCACGGCGATCTCGATAGGGTTGGTGGCTCTGGTGTTGTCGTGGCTGATGCGACTGCAACTGGGGTTCCCGGACACTTTCTCCTTTATCGATGCAAGCGCTTACTACCAGTTCATCACGATGCACGGGATGATCATGGTGATCTACCTGCTCACCGCGCTGTTCTTGGGCGGCTTTGGCAACTACCTCATCCCGCTGATGGTGGGCGCCCGCGATATGGTTTTCCCCTATGTAAACATGCTGAGTTATTGGATCTATCTACTCGCCGTGCTGGTGCTGGTCGCGAGCTTCTTCATGCCGGGCGGGCCCACCGGCGCCGGCTGGACCCTGTACCCGCCCCAGGCCATCCTCTCCGGCACTCCGGGGGGAGCGGGCGGGGGCATTATTCTGATGCTCGTCTCCCTGGCTCTCTTCATCATCGGATTCACCATGGGCGGTCTGAATTATGTGGTGACGGTGCTGCAGGCCCGTACACGAGGGATGACGCTGCTGCGCCTGCCCTTGTCGGTATGGGGCATTTTCACGGCCACCATCCTGGCGCTGCTGGCTTTCCCCGCCTTGTTCGTCAGCGCCGTGATGATGTTGTTTGACCGGATCCTGGGGACCAGCTTCTTCATGCCGGCCATTGTCGCGATGGGGGAGCAGCTCAAATACAGCGGCGGTAGTCCGATACTGTTTCAGCACCTGTTCTGGTTTTTCGGCCATCCCGAGGTCTACATCGTCGCCCTGCCGGCGTTCGGCATGGTATCCGACCTGATCAGTGTCCATGCGCGGAGACACATCTTCGGCTATCGGATGATGGTCTGGGCGATCGTGGTCATCGGCGGCCTCAGCTTCGTGGTGTGGGCGCACCACATGTACGTCAGCGGCATGAACCCGTATTTCGGTTTCTTTTTCGCCACCACCACACTCATCATCGCCATCCCCACCGCCCTGAAGGTCTACAACTGGACGTTGACCCTGTGGCGCGGCAACATTCACCTCACGGTTCCGATGCTGTTTGCCATCGGATTTATCATCACGTTCGTGAACGGGGGGATCACGGGGCTGTTCCTCGGCAATGCCGTCGTGGATGTTCCGCTCTCCGACACCATGTTCGTGGTCGCTCATTTTCATATGGTGATGGGAGTGGCGCCAATCCTCGTGATCATGGGAGCGATATACCATTGGTACCCCTTGATAACGGGGCGAATGCTGAACGAGCGGCTGGGCAGGCTTCACTTCTGGGTCACCTTCCTCGGCGCCTATTCGATTTTTCTCCCCCTCCACTATCTGGGCTTTCTGGGTGTGCCGCGCCGATATTTCGAATTGGGAGAAACCAGCTTCATCCCTGAATCGGCCGCAACGCTGAACAAATTCGTCACCGTCATGGCGTTGATCGTGGGTTTCACCCAGCTGGTGTTTTTGTTCAACCTGGCGTGGAGCGCTTTCAAAGGCAAACTTGCCGGCCGCAACCCCTGGCACGCCACCACGCTGGAATGGCAGACACCTGATAGCCCGCCGGGGCATGGCAACTGGGGCCCGACCCTGCCGGTGGTCTATCGCTGGGCTTACGCGTATGGCGTGCCGGGCGCCGACCGGGACTTCATACCGCAAAACCTTCCGCCCGATCAGGTAACCGCCGACGAAGGTCATGAGGAGCTTCCCGGCGTCGCGGCCCGGTCGGCGGAATAGAGGCGATTGATGGCCCAAGCGGTCTCACGAATGGCTTCGAGACGAGCCGGGGCGCCCGGCTTCGGGGTGGATAAGACATGAATTTATTCCGTCAGATGACAGAAAAGCCCTGGGCGCCGATACAGGGCAACGTCGTGGACTTGCATGATGGAAGCGCATTCTCCGTGCCTACGGCGACGCTCGGCCTGAGGGTGTTTCTTGCCGTGGTCACGGTCCTGTTCTTGCTCCTGATCATGGCTTACGGAAGCCGGATGGAGTATGAGGACTGGCGCCCCACGCCTCAGCTGTGGCTGTTGTGGCTGAATACGGCCATGCTGGCCCTGAGCAGCGTCGCGATGCAATGGGCGCGGATGGCAGCACGTCGCGGCGAAATAAACGGTGTGACGGCCGGCCTGATTGCCGGGGGTGTTTTCGCCGTTGCCTTTCTGGGCGGGCAGATCTTGGCCTGGCGCCAACTGAACATGATGATTGCCTTCGACATCACGAACCCGGCGATCGCTTTCTTCTACCTGATCACCGCGCTGCACGGGCTGCACCTGTTGGGCGGTCTGGTGGCTTGGGGCAGGACCACCGCCAAACTGTGGCGCGGCTTTGACGTGGTCCGCCTGCGCCTGAGCGTGGAGCTGTGTGCCGTTTACTGGCACTTCCTGCTCGTGGTTTGGCTGATCCTTTTCGGTCTGCTGTTTTCAGGCAACGATACTCTGGGCACTTTGTTAGCCATCTGTGGAATCAGGTAATCGGGATCAAAGCCTATGACAGAGCCCCTCACGCGACCCGAAGGCTGGCAAGGCATCGTCGCCGATTGGTCCTCCGACCAGCGGGCGTTCAAGAACGTCTCCTGGGGCAAGGCGATGATGTGGATCTTCCTCCTCAGCGACACCTTCATCTTCAGCTGTTTTCTGCTCTCGTACATGACGGTGCGAATGTCCACGACGGTGCCGTGGCCGAACCCCAGTGAGATCTTCGCTTTGCAGATCGGGGACAAAAAAATCCCCCTCATCCTGATCGCCATCATGACGTTCATCTTGATCAGCAGCAGCGGGACGATGGCGATGGCCGTCAACTTCGGCTATCGACACGATCGCGTCAAATCCGCTGTCTTGATGTTGGTGACCGCGCTGTTTGGCGCTACATTCGTTGGAATGCAGGCCTTTGAGTGGACCAAGCTGATTGTGGAGCTAGGGGTGCGTCCCTGGGGCAATGCGTTCGGCGCGGCCCAGTTCGGCTCCACGTTTTTCATGATCACGGGTTTCCATGGCACGCATGTGTCGATCGGCGTGATTTTCCTGATCATCATTGCTCGGAAGGTTTGGCGGGGAGACTTCGACCGCAACAGGCGCGGCTTTTTCACCAGCAGGAAGGGGAACTACGAGGCCGTCGAAATCATGGGTCTGTATTGGCATTTCGTCGATCTGGTGTGGGTGTTCATCTTCGCGCTCTTCTATCTCTGGTGAGGGAAACATGGTGCAAGCAGAGAGCCAGCAGCATTCAATGAAGCGAGCCACAGCGCACGCGGAGGGCCAGCAGCATCCCATTGGTATTTATCTCGCGATCTGGGGATTGCTGTTTGTTTTCAGCACTTTCTCCTATCTCGTCGACTACTTCCACCTTCAGGGCACCCTCAGATGGTCTCTGATCCTCCTGTTCATGGTGGTGAAGGCAGGGTTGATCGTCGCCGTCTTCATGCATATGCGCTGGGAGCGGCTCGCCCTGATGTTTGCCATTTTGCTCCCGCCGGCCTTGGTGTTGGTGTTCGTGGGACTCATGACGTTGGAAGCGAGCTACACCTTCTTCACGCGGATCATATTCTTCGCGACGGGATCCTAGCGTTCAGCTCTTCACAACCTTGCGATACAGATGCCAGGTCGAATGCCCGAGCACCGGCAGCACGACGGCGAGGCCGACGAAAAAAGGCAGAGAGCCAATCACCAGGGCGCCGACGACGATGAAGCCCCACATCGCCATCGTTGTCGGGTTCGCGAGAACCGCTCTTACCGATGTTGTGACCGCCGTTATGACGCCGACGTCGCGGTCCAGAAGCAGCGGAAAGGACAGCACGCTGAGGGTGAACACCACGACGGCGAAGAGGAAACCAACGCCGCAGCCCGCGATTATAAGTGCCCAGCCGGACGGCGTGGTGAAGACTTGGCGGGCGAATTCCGCAATCGACGCCGGCACCGCGCTGCCGAAATATAGCTCGTAGATGGTCTGCGCTGCGAACAACCACGCGGAATAGATCCCCATCAGCACGATGCCGAGCACCACAATGGCATCGATGGCCGGGGATCGGAGAACGTCGAAGAGGTGCCTCCGGGAGATATCGAGACCCTTTTCGCGACGTCGGCTCAGTTCGTACATGCCGATCGCGACCAACGGGCCGATCAGGGTGTATCCGGCAAAGAGCGGGAAGACCAGCGGTAACACCTCGTATCCGGCGGCAGTCCTGGCGGCAACGAGAGTGACGATGGGATATATCAAGCAAAGGAAAACCAGATGGGTTGGCATCGCATTGAAGTCGGCCAGGCCCCTGGCCAAAGCGTCTCTGAGGTCCGCCTTGTCGATCTTGCGGACAACCGGTTGAGCGGGCCTATAGGCGCGCTCGTCGGCGATCGGCTTTTCATTCGTCATGGTCGTGCCTCCTGAACCGATGGTCCGGGCGGCCGCGACGCCAAAGGTGACAGAGAGCACCCGTTCCGGCCGCTGGGCACGTCGAGCTGCGTTCCCCATTGTACGCTTGTCAACGGCGGAGCAAAACTGGGCTCGGGTGGCGTGTCGGTGACACATCACATGTCCGGGTTTTGTAGTACCTGAGTTCTCCGGCTCAGATAGCAGGCGGCTGTGGGTATCGGCGTTGTCGTTGCCGACGGCGCGCCCCTCCTGGATGCACAGCAGATCCTGCTATTCGTCGCGCCGGCTGGCGACGAAAGCGGAGCCGGGCTCGGTCATGACGAACTGATGTCGCCGCATGTGAGGGGCTGCCAGCGGGCTGTGACAGTGGGGCGGCGGCAGTAGCGCGCTCTACCGCAAGGCCCCGCGCGACTCGGAGTCTCGCGAAGACGGTCAACCGTACTTCGCCCTGTCCGCCCACAAGGTCAACGAGGTGCGCCGGATCACCGAAGCCGTCGGCGCGGAGCTATGCTATCTGCCGCCCTGCGGCCCCGACCTCAATGCGATCGAGCCATCTTTCGCCCAACTCAACGCCCATCCGCGAAAGGCCAAGGAACGTACCCTCGACACCTTCTACGACCGAATCGCAACCATCCTCCATCTCGTCACCCCCAACCGTTTCACCCGCATGGGGGAGGAGATAGGAGTACGGCGACATAGATTTGCCGCCGAGGATCGCCGCCTCCGGCTCAAGCGTAGAGCCGCTCGTTCTGGAGATCCTTGTAGAGCTCGGTGACCTGCTCGGCATAGCCGTTGAAGAGCTGGGTCGCCACCACATCGTCGGTGCCGAGCACGCGTTCATGCGCCTGGCTCCAGCGCGGATGCGGGACCTCCGGATTCACATTGGCCCAGAAGCCATACTCGCTCGACTGCAGCGCCTGCCAGAAATTCATCGGCTGCTGGTCGGTGAAGCTGAAGCGCACGATCGACTTGATCGATTTGAACCCGTATTTCCACGGCACGGTGAGGCGCAGGGGCGATCCGTTCTGGGGCGGCAGCGGCTTGCCATAGACGCCGGTCGCGAGGAAAGCCAGCTCGTTCGTCGCCTCCGCCATGGTCAAGCCTTCCACATAGGGCCAGGGATACCAGGCCTGATTCTGGCCGGGCGCCACGTCGGGATTCTCGAAGGTCTCCATGCGGAGATATTTGGCGTCGGCCGAAGGCTGCGCCATCGCCACCAGCGCCTTCAGCGGAAAGCCGCTCCAGGGAACCGCCATCGACCAGGCTTCGACGCAGCGATGGCGATAGAGCCGCTCCTCGAGCGGCATCTTGGCCAGGAGATCGTCGATCCCGATCTCGATCGGCTGCGCCACCATGCCGTCGATCTTGACGGTCCAGGGACGGATCGGAAGCGCCTGCGCGTCCGCGACCACATCCTTGCTTTCGTTGAACTCGTAGAAATTGTTCCAGCTCGTCGCCCATTTCTCGGCGGTGAGCGCACGGTCGAGCTTGTAATTGTCGTTATGCGGGACCGGATAGAGCTTGGCCGAAGGGTCGGCCATGGCTGCGGCCCATGCCGGGCGAAGGCCGGCGAAGCCGGCACCGGCCAGCAAAATCGGCCCCAGCGCCAGGCCGGTCACCAGGCGTCGGCGATCGCGGAAGATCGCTTCGGGCGTCGCCGCCCGCTCCGGCAATTCCCAGCTCCGTCGCGTCCGAATCAGCATGGCGGCGCTCCTCTCCCCGTCGTTCCGGCGTTTTGCGCCTTCCAGACCTAAGCCGCGATGCCCCTCCGCTCAATTCAAGAAAGAGTGAGGCCCACGCGAGGATTGGCGGAAAAGGTTCATATCGCCCCACCCTCGCCACCGGCGGCGATCAATCCCAGAGAAACGGCAACGCCCGCGGACCGGCCCTGAAAGGCCGGGCGCGGGCGCGCCGGGAACTCGAAAACCGTCCTGTCAGTCGAGCAGGCTGCGCAGCATCCAGGCGTTCTTCTCATGAACCTGCATGCGCTGCGTCAGCAGGTCGGCGGTCGGCTCGTCATGCGCCTTGTCGACGACCGGGAACACGCTGCGCGCGGTGCGGGTGACGGCCTCCTGGCCGGCGACCAACTGGCGGATCATCTCCTCGGCGTCGGGCACGCCGTCCGCTTCCTTGATGGAGGAGAGCTTGGAATAGGCCTTGTAGCTGCCGGGCGCGGGGTGACCCAGCGCGCGGATGCGCTCGGCGATGAGATCGACGGCCAGCGCCAGCTCCGTGTACTGCGCCTCGAACATGAGATGCAGCGTGTTGAACATCGGACCGGTCACGTTCCAATGAAAATTGTGGGTCTTGAGATAGAGCGTGTAGCTGTCGGCCAGCAGATTCGACAGGCCGTCGGCGATCTTCTTGCGATCCTTCTCCGCGATGCCGATCTCGATCGGCATCTCGCCCTTCTTTCCCATGTTTCCCCTCCGAAAGAGTCCATCGACGATGACAAATGGGCCGGCCTGACGGGCGGCAGGCAAGTTATAGACGCCTGAATCGGCGCTTCAAGTCCGATTTGGATTATTTCCAATCTGTTGCAGACGCAAGGCGACGAGGCCCAAGAATTGGGTCCCATCCGTTCTCACCCCACGATCTTCCGACGCCAGACTTCGGAGGCCGAAGAGCGGAAGGAGGATTGTTCGAATACGAAAATCAATGCGCGGGCTGCAGCCTCTGCTCGACCACCTTGTCGGCGATCCGCCCGATCAGCTCCTGGAGATGATCGAACTTCCAGGCGAAGGTGCCGACGCCGAGGGTCAGCGAGCGCAGCTCGATGATCAGGTCATGCAGCTCCGATTGCGGCAGCTGGGCGCTGACCTCGTCCCAGCCGAGCCAGCCCTCCTTGGCATCGAAACCCAGGATCTGGCCGCGCCGGCCGCTGATGAGTCCATGCACGCGCGAGGTGAACTCCGTCGGCACCGTCACCGTCACCGCGAAGATCGGTTCCAGCAGCACCGGCTCGCAACTCGGCATGGCCTCGGTCATCGCCATGCGCGCCGCGGTCTTGAAGGCCATGTCGGAACTGTCGACCGAATGGAACTGGCCGTCCGTCAGGGTCACGGCCACATCGACCACGGGGAATCCGAGCGGCCCACGGACAAGATAGTCGCGCACGCCCTCCTCCACCGACGGGATATATTGCCGCGGCACCGCGCCCCCCACGATCTCGTCATGGAACTCGAACCCCTTGCCGCGCGGCAAGGGCGCGATGCCGACATGGATGTCGGCGAACTGGCCATGGCCGCCGCTCTGGCGCTTGAAGCGCGAATGATGCTTGACGCCCTTGCGGATCGTCTCCTTGTAGTTCACATGCGGGCGATGCGATTTGACCGGCAGGTTGTATTTGAGCCGGAGGCGGTCGATCGCGATCTGCAGATGGATTTCGCCCTGGCCCCACAGCACCATCTCGTGGGTGTCGGGATTGTGCTCGACCGTCAGCGCCTCGTCTTCCTCGACCAGCTTGTGCAGCGCCGCCGTCAGCTTGACCTCGTCGGCGCGATTTTCGGTGTCGATCGCCAGTGAGAACAGCGGCGCCGGCTTGGCCGGCCAGGGTGTCGCGGTCTTGGCCTTGCCGCTGGCCGAAAGCAGCATGCCGGTCGCGACATCGTCCATACGGCCGAGGGCGACCACGTCGCCCGGGCTGGCCGCGGCCAGCTTCGCCAGCTCATGCCCTTTCATCCGCGCCACGCTGCCAACGCGATGGCCGGAGAGCATCATCCCATCCTGCAGCTTGCCGCCCCAGACGCGTGCCAATGACAGCTTGCCGGTGTGGGACTGGTGGTAGGTCTTGAACACCTGAACGACGGTGTCGCTCGGATCGGCCACGATCCCCAGCCGCTTCGCCGTCTCGCGCGCATCGGGCACCTCGTGGCGCAGCGCCTTGAGCAGGCGGCGAACGCCATGATCCCGGTCGGCCGCCCCCATGAGGACCGGCACGATCAGGTCGGCGGCCAGATCCTTGGTCAATTGCTGATAGATGCTGTCCTTCGAAGGCACCGCATCCTCGAGCAGTTGCTCGAGCAGGGCGTCGTCGAAATCGGCCAGCGACTCCAGCATGGAGCGGCGCGCGGTCTGCTCGCGCTCCAGCACCGTCTCCGGCATCTTCACCAGATCCGAGGGCTGGCCCGGCTTGTACTGATAGGCGCGCTCGCTCACCAGATCGACATAGCCGGTGACCTGATCGACGCCGTTCTTGTCGGGAGTGCGGATCGGCACCTGGCGCAGCACCAGCGGGCGCGCCGACACCGCCTGCAACGCCGCCAGCAGCTCGCTCACGCGATGCGGGGCGATGTCCATCTTGTTGATGAACAGCAGGTGGGGAATCTTGCGGTCGTCGAGGAACTTCAGCAGCGGCGCCAGGATCAGCGCCTTGGCCGGCTCGGGTTCGCACACCACCACGGCGGCATCGGCCACCATGAGCGCCTGCTGCGCTTCGCGCGCGAGCTCGACGGAGCCGGGACAATCGAGGAAGCACCAGGATTCGCCGAGGAACTCGGTCGTGGCCGCGGAGATCTCGGCGGACATCTTGCGCGCCCGCGCCTCGGGGGCGCTGTCGCCGACCGTGTTGCCTTCCTTGACGGTGCCTTTCCTGGAGATCGAACCGGTGACGAAGAGGAGACTCTCGAGCAGCGTCGTCTTGCCGCTGAGATAAGGACCCACCAAGGCGGCGCAACGGGGCGCCGCCGTCGTTTTCTCGCCCATGGCCATACTCCCTGATCCGCGTGTCTGTTGCGTTGGGGACGGTTCGGCCCTGGGCCTTCCGCCCTTGGTTGGCTCTCATCATTCCGGCGCGGGCGCCGCGGTGGCAAGCGGAATTCGCCCCTTAGGGCCGGTGGAGCCCGTGACAAGCTTAAACCGCGGTAAGACCCGGCCTTCGGAGAGCGGGCGGGAATTCACGGGAACCGGACATAAAGAAACCGCGTTTACCCTGTCTATTGGGGCCGCTGGCCCTGCGACATCGATCCCTGGTGGTTGCCCCCTCGAACGGCCCCGCCGTGCCAGCTTTTTCCGGAGTAGGGTCGTCCGATGACTGCGGACTCCACGCCCCATCGCTCGCGCGCTTCTTCCCGCCGGGAGAACAGCGCCAAACGCAAACGGCCGCCGCGGCGCGGCACGGGCCGGCCTGAAAGCGTGTCGCGGCTGCTGGTCGATTTCGGCAAGGGGTGGAAAGCGGAAACCATCGCCATCGGCGAGCTGATGTCGGCGCTGGAGCATCGCGGCTATGGCATGCTGCTGATCCTGTTCGCGCTGCCGAACCTGATCCCCAATCCGATCCCGGGCCTCTCGGCGATCTTCGGCGTTCCGCTCGCGATCCTGAGCGTGCAGATCATCCTGCAGCGGCCGCATCCCTGGCTGCCTTCCTGGCTCGCCAAGCGCGACATCAAGCGCGAGGCCTATCAGCGCATCGTCGATCGCGCCGCGCCCTCGCTGACCAAGATCGAGCGGATCCTCAAGCCGCGCCTGCCGATCATGCTCGAGCCCCCGGCGATGTCCTTGATCGCGGGCCTCTGTCTCGTGCTGAGCCTGCTCCTGATCCTGCCGATCCCCCTCACCGGCATGGTGCTCGCGGCACCGGTCGTGCTGTTCGGCCTGGCGCTGATGCAACGCGACGGTTTCTGCGCGCTGGTCGCAGCGCTGCTCGGCAATGCCGCGATGATCTTCGCGATCGGCGCCGGCTGGGCCGCGATCAGGGGCGTGGCCGCCGCCGTTCCCAACTGATCGATGGTCGTCCACCTGCCGAAGCAGAAGGCCAAGGACATCAAACCGTCATCGGCCGCGCCTCTTTTCAGCCTCAATCCCCGGATTGAATGCAGCCCGTCATCCGTGCCGGGGGAAACGCCTTCCCGTCGTCAGACCGGCTTCTCGGACCCGCGAACGAGATCGAGGCGAGCCCGTGACTGCCGAAGCCTTCGCTGCCGGTTCTCCGCGCAACGGCCCTCGCCGCAGCGTCTCCCGCATTCTTCTCGAATTCGGACGCGACTGGCCGAAAGAGCGCGTGGCGCTCGGCGAGATCGTGTCGACGCTGAATGAACGCAGCTATGGGCTGCTGTTGATTCTGTTCGCCCTGCCCAATCTCGTGCCGATCTACCTGCCGGGGCTGTCCGCCGTGCTGGGCCTGCCCTTGGCATTCATCGCGCTGCAGATGATCCTGGGGCGATCGCGGCCCTGGCTGCCCCAGGCCATGCTGCAGCGATCGATCTCGCGCGAGGACTATGCGCGGGTGATCGGCAAGGCGTTACCGGCGCTGGTGCGGGTCGAACGCATTCTCAAGCCCCGCCTGTCGTTTCTCACCGTCGCGGTGGCGGAGCGGCTGATCGGAGGCTTCTGCCTGGTGCTGAGCCTGCTGCTGGCCTTGCCGATTCCGCTGACCAACATTCCGTTGGCGTTGCCGGTGGCCTTGTTCGGCCTCGCCCTGATCGAGCGCGACGGACTCTGCGCCCTGGCTGCGACGGCCTTGGGCCTCGGCGCCGTGACCTTCGCCGCCATCGCCGGCTGGGCCGTCTTCAAGGCGGTCTGGGCCTTCCTCGCCGCCTTCGCCCTCAGCGCGGGCTGAAGCCCGGCCTTCAGCTCAGCTTCGCGCAGGCGCGCTGGATGCGCGTGCAGGCATCCTTCAGCGCCTCGGTCGAGGTCGCGTAGGAGATGCGGAAGAAGGGCGACAAGCCGAAGGCCGAGCCCTGCACCGCCGCCACGCCCTCGGCCTCGAGGATGTAGGCGACGAAATCATCGTCGCTGGCAATGACCTTGCCTTCCGGCGTGCGCTTGCCGATGGTGCCGGCGCAGGACGGATAGACATAAAAGGCACCTTCCGGCTTGTGGCACTTGATGCCCTTCGCCTGGTTCAGCATGTCGACGACCATGTCGCGGCGCTGCTTGAAGACGGCGTTGTGCTTGGCGATGAACTCCTGCGGTCCGCTCAGCGCCTCGACCGAGGCGGCCTGGCTGATCGAGCAGGGGTTGGAGGTGCTCTGCGACTGCACCTTGGCGATCGCCTTGATCAGCGCCACCGGCGCCGCCGCATAGCCGATGCGCCAGCCGGTCATGCAATAGGCCTTGCTCACGCCGTTCATCGTGACCGTACGGTCCTTCAGGCGCGGCTCGATCTGCGCCGGCGTGGAGAAGACGAAATTGTCATAGACCAGATGCTCATACATGTCGTCGGTCAGGATCCAGACATGCGGATGCTTGACCAGCACGTCGGTCAGCGCCTTCAGCTCGTCGCGCGTATAGGCGGCACCGGTCGGGTTGGACGGGCTGTTGAGGATGATCCATTTGGTCTTGGGCGTGATGGCGCGGTCGAGATCGCGCGCGTTCAGCTTGAAACCGCTCTCCTGGCTGCAAGGCACGAACACCGGCTTGCCCTCGCAGAGCAGCACGATGTCGGGATAGGACACCCAATAGGGCGCCGGGATCACCACCTCGTCGCCGGGGTTCAGCGTCGCGACCATCGCGTTATAGATGATCTGCTTGCCGCCCGACGCGACCGTGATCTCGTCGATCTTGTAGCCGAGGCCGTTCTCGCGCTCGAACTTGGCGCAGATCGCCTTCTTCAGCTCGTTGGTGCCGTCGACATTGGTGTATTTCGTGTCGCCGCGGCGGATCGCTTCGACCGCCGCCGCCTTGATGTTGTCGGGCGTGTCGAAGTCCGGCTCGCCGGCACCGAGCCCGATCACGTCGCGCCCGGCCGCCTTGAGCTCACGCGCCTTCATGGTGACGGCGATGGTGGGCGACGGCTTGATCAGATCGAGACGGTCAGCGAGGAAGGCCATGGCGAATTCCTGGGCTCGTAGATGAAGGGAAAATCGGGCCGCGGCGGCGATGCGATTCCAGCACGCGGCAAGCGGCGCGAAGATAGTCGCCGCCCGCCCTCGGCGCAAGCCGGGACCATGGATTTATGTTGGGAAATACGCGATCCGTTTCATCTGTGTCGCGCATTGTTACCGCGACAACGCACTCTTGAAACGATGCTTCCCGCACATAAGGGAATTGCATCGAATCTTATTCATTCCGTCTCGACAACGGTCGATTGCTTCCCGTAGAAGGCGCTCCTGCGGAGCGGTTCATCTCGCGATCCGCGTCTCATCTCGGGGGAGAGGCCCAACCATGACCATGTCCAAGACACCGTTTCCGGCGCGTGGTGCCGCCTTCGGCGCGCTGATCCTGACTCTGGCCGGCTTCGGGGCCGCGCCGGCCCTGGCCGAAAGCACCATCGAGCGCGGCCGCTATCTCGCGACCATCATGGATTGCGGCGGGTGCCATACCCCGGGCGCCATGACGGGCCAGCCCGACATGGCCCATGCGCTGGGTGGCTCCGATATCGGCTTCGAGATCCCGGGCCTCGGCGTCTTCTATCCGCCCAACCTGACCTCGGACAAGGAAACCGGTCTCGGCCAATGGAGCCAGGCCGAGATCATCGCGGCCGTCCGCACCGGCGTGCGGCCCGACGGGCGCGAGCTGGCGCCGGTCATGCCCTGGCACTCCTACGGCGCGCTCACCGAGAGCGATGCCAAGGCCCTGGCGGCCTTCATCAAGACCCTGCCGGCCTTCTCCCATAAGGTGCCGGGTCCCTTCGGCGCCGGCCAGACGCTCACGGCGCCCTACTTCACGGTGGCGGTCCCGAAGTAACGGCCGCGCCCTTTTCGCAGATGCAACCAACCCTGTTCTCGCCTGTGGGCGAGAACAGGGTTTTCCTTTGCGCCGGCGCCAGCCCCTCATCCTGCATTCGCGCCAAATGCATCGGTTGCAGCGCCCAGGAAAAAATCCCGCGCGTTAACCACGGCCCTTAACACGGCCGAAACGCCATCTGCCGCAATCATGAGACTCCAGCGGAAGAGCTGGGCGAGGTGACGAAAGGCGGCGGGGTTTCAGAGCGCCAAGAGCGGGCGCCACATTTCCGCCCCAAAGAATCACGGAAACGCCCCAGGAGGGGGCGTGTCTCGCCACAGCGACTGACCATATCTGCATTGTCCGAGCGACCAAGGGGGTCGCGAAGGAGAATGCCGAAGGATTAGGGGGTGCAGGATGCGCGGTAATGCCAAGTTTGCGCAGGACAACGGGTCGATCCCAGGCGGCAAGGGCCGCAAGCTGATCGCCAGCATCCGGGTCGGTCTGATGTCGGGCGTCATGTTGTTGGCGCTGCTCGTGCTGTCGGTTCCGCGTGTGGCCGAGTCTCTCGGCCTGAAACCGCCGCCGGGTCTCGTCAGCGTGGCCCAGCTGGGACCTTCGGTTCCGGCTTGGTCGCAACACCCGAATGAGTCGGGCCGGTGACAGGGCCTGACCCGTTCATGACAGTCGGTTCCCCTTAGAGCGGTTCCATCCGCCCTCCCGGCCTCCATCAGAGGCCGGGTTTCTTTTTGCCCGCCGCCCGGGCCCTCGGGCGGCATTTTCATGAGCATGGCAGGGTCGCAGGCCCCACCCCTACCCAGGGCGGGACCGGCTCGCTATATCTGGGGCCATGTCGCCAAGGCTGAATTCCGTCAAAGGGGCTCCCCCAGGATTCGACCCGATCGTGCTCGAACGCCCGATCGCGGGCGAAGGCACGCCGTTCAAGCTGGTTTCCCCCTTCGATCCGGCGGGCGACCAGCCCCAGGCCATCGAGCAGCTCACCGAGGGACTGGTAAAGGGCGAGCGCGACCAGGTGCTGCTGGGCGTGACGGGCTCCGGCAAGACCTACACCATGGCCCATGTGATTCAGCGGCTGCAGCGCCCGACCCTGGTCCTGGCGCCGAACAAGACCCTCGCCGCCCAGCTCTATGGCGAGATGAAGAGCTTCTTCCCGGAAAACGCGGTCGAGTATTTCGTCTCCTATTACGACTACTACCAGCCCGAGGCCTACGTCCCGCGGACCGACACCTATATCGAGAAGGAAAGCTCGATCAACGAGCAGATCGACCGCATGCGCCACTCGGCGACGCGCTCGCTGTTCGAGCGCCGCGACGTCATCATCGTGGCATCGGTCTCCTGCATCTACGGTATCGGCTCGCCCGAGACCTACTCGACCATGACCATCACGATCAAGAAGGGCGACACGCGCGAGCGCCATGAGCTGCTGCGCCGCCTGGTCGAGATCCAGTACAAGCGCAACGACGCCGCCTTCCAGCGCGGCTCGTTCCGTGTGCGCGGCGATTCGATCGAGATCTTCCCGGCCCATCTGGAAGACCGCGCCTGGCGGCTGTCGCTGTTCGGCGACGAGGTCGAGAGCATCGTCGAGTTCGACCCGCTGACGGGCGAGCGCATCGCGGCCCTCAACGAGATCAAGATCTACGCCAACAGCCACTACGTCACGCCGAAGCCGACCCTGAATCAGGCGATCGAGCAGATCAAGGTGGAGCTCAAGCTGCGGCTCGAGGACTTCGCCAAGACCGGCAAGCTGCTGGAAGCCCAGCGGCTGGAGCAGCGCACCCAGTTCGACATCGAGATGATGGCGGCGACGGGCTCCTGCGCCGGCATCGAGAACTATTCCCGCTATCTCACCGGCCGCAAGCCGGGCGAGCCGCCGCCGACCCTGTTCGAATATATCCCCGCCGACGCGCTGCTGATCGTGGATGAGAGCCATGTGACCGTGCCGCAGGTGGGCGGCATGTATCGCGGCGACTTCCAGCGCAAGAACACGCTGTCGGAGTTCGGCTTCCGCCTGCCTTCCTGCATCGACAACCGCCCGCTCAAATTCGAGGAGTGGGACGTGATGCGGCCGCAGTCGGTCTATGTCTCGGCGACGCCGGGGCCCTGGGAGATGGAGCGCACCGAGGGCGTTTTCGCCGAGCAGGTGATCCGCCCGACCGGTCTGATCGATCCGCCCTGCCTCATCCGCCCGACCGAGACCCAGGTGGACGACGTGATCGCCGAATGCAAGGCGGCCGCGGCCAAGGGCCAGCGCGTGCTGATCACCACCCTGACCAAGCGCATGGCCGAGGATCTGACCGAATATATGCATGAGGCGGGCGTGCGCGTGCGCTACATCCATTCCGACGTCGAGACCCTGGAGCGCATCGAGATCATCCGCGACCTGCGGCTCGGCGCCTTCGACGTGCTGATCGGCATCAACCTGCTGCGCGAAGGCCTCGATATTCCGGAATGCGCGCTGGTCGCCATCCTCGATGCCGACAAGGAAGGCTATCTGCGCTCGCAGACCTCGCTGATCCAGACCATCGGCCGTGCCGCGCGCAATGTCGAAGGCCGCGTCATCCTCTATGCCGACGTCATGACCAAATCGATGGAAAAGGCGCTGGGCGAAACCCAGCGCCGGCGCGACAAGCAGACGGCCTGGAACGTGGCCCACGGGATCACGCCGGAATCGATCAAGAAATCGATCGGCGACATTCTCGAGAGCGTCTATGAGCGCGATCATGTCACGGTCACGACCGGCGACAAGGGGGCCTTGCATCATATCGGCCACAACCTCCAGGCCACCGTGGCCGACCTGGAGAAACGCATGCGCACCGCCGCGGCCGATCTCGAATTCGAGGAAGCGGCCCGGCTGCGCGACGAGCTCCGCCGGCTCGAGGCCATGCAGCTGGAGATCCCCGCAGGAGCGCCAGGTTCGGGAGGCCGCTCGATCGGCGGCCGCGCGGGCGAACCCCCTCAGGTCGGCCCCCGTCCGCCCCGCATCTCCAAGGCGGCCGAGCCGGCCCTCACGCCGTGGGACCGCCCCGCCGGTGCCGCCAAGGCCGGCCGCCCCAAGCGCGGCGGGTTCAGGGGCCGCAGCAAGCGGGGCTGATTGCAGACGAATCGCTTCCCCCCGAATGGGGGAAGGTTAGGAAGGGGGCTGCGGGGAGCAGGACTTCCCCCTCCCACGCCCTCCCCCGTTCCGGGGGAGGGGATTAACTCAAACCGCGTTCCGGTCACTCCCTCGTGACTCGAATCCTCCGGCCGGCCCATTATCTGTGGCAGGCAACCCCAGACCCCCGAGCATCCCACCCCGATGGCTGACCTGTACCCCTGGCCCGCTCTGGCGACGATTGCGGCTCTGCTCGTCTATCTGGCGACCTTCGTTCTCGCCAGCCGGATGCGCTATCGCCATAAGGTCATGGCGCCCTCGACCGAGGGACCGGAGGAGTTCAAGCGGGCGCAACGGATCCAGGCCAACACGCTCGAACAGCTGGTGCCGTTCCTGGCCTCGCTCTGGCTGTTCGCGATCTTTGTCTCGCCGCTCTGGGCGGCGGTGCTGGGCGCGGTCTGGGTCGCGGGCCGCGTCCTCTACATGGTCAGCTATTTTCGCGACCCCGCGAAACGCGGGCCCGGCTTCGTGGTCGCCGCGGCGGCCTGCATCGCCTTGCTGGCGGGCGCGTTGATCGGCGTGATCTGCCGGCTTTTCGTCCTGTCTTGATGAGGAGGTTTCCATGACCGACAGCCATACCAAGTCTCCCAAGATCCAGAAGCCCGACGCCGAATGGCGCAAGCAGCTCACGCCCGAGCAATATCGGGTCGCGCGCGAGGCCGGCACCGAGCGCGCCTTCACCGGCGAGTACTGGGACAATCACGAAGCCGGCGAATATCGCTGCGTCTGCTGCGGCGAACTGCTGTTCGAATCGGACGACAAGTTCGATTCCGGCTGCGGCTGGCCGAGCTTCACCCAGCCCAAGGCCAAGGACGCCGTCGAGACCCAGACCGACCGCAGCCATATGATGGTGCGCACCGAGGTTCATTGCTCCCGCTGCGCGGCGCATCTGGGCCATATCTTCCCCGACGGCCCGGCGCCGACGGGCTTGCGTTACTGCATCAACTCGGCTTCCCTCACCTTCGATCCGAAGGACGAGAAGAAATAGATCGCCAGGCCTGGGGGAAGTCTCGATGCAAGTGCTGACCGTTCTCTGCCACCCGCGCCCCGATTCCCTCACGGCGGGCGTCGCGAATGAATTCCGCGCGGGACTGGCGGAGAGCGGCCATGGCGGCGAGCTGGCCGATCTCTATGCCGAGGGCTTCGACCCCTTGGTCTTCCCGCCCGACGAGCCGGATTGGCATCAGCCTAAACGCTATTCCGACGCGGTCCTGGCCGAGCAGGCACGGGTCGAACGCCACGATGCGATCGCCATGGTGTTTCCGGTCTGGTGGTGGTCGGTGCCGGCGATGCTCAAGGGCTGGATCGACCGGGTCTGGAATCGCGGCTGGGCCTATAGCCAGAGCCAGTTGCGACTGGAGCAGGGATTACTCATCGGCGTCGCCGCCGGCACGGCCAAGAATTATGACGGGCAGCGCGGCTATCGCGGCGCCATGGAGATCCAGCTGGTCCAGGGCGTCCTGGACTATTGCAAGGTCCGCAACGGCCGGCTCGAGCTGCTGATGAATTCGAAGGAGTCCGATGCGATGCGGACGGAACTGCTCCGCCGCGCCCGGGCCCTCGGTCGCGAGTTCGCCCGTGCACCGGCCGAGGCGGTCGAGTCCTAGCAGGCCTGAGTTGCCTCAGCGCCTCGCCGTCGTCGGATCCGACAGGGGCGAATAGTCGGTATAGCCGCGGTCATCGCCGCCATAGAAGGTCGCGCGATCGGCCGGGTTGAGCGGTGCCTGGCGGCGCAGTCGTTCGGGAAGATCGGGGTTGGCAAGGAAGGCCGCCCCGAATGAGATCAGGTCGGCCTCGCCGGATATGATCGCCTTCTCGGCCAACGCATGGGTGTAGCCGCCATTCAGGATGAGCGGCCCTTTGAAGGCGCGCCGCAGGATCGGGGCGACGAGCGGAGCCTGTCCCGCCTCGCTGCCGGTCACGGCTTCCACCACATGAAGATAGGCGAGACCCAGCGGGGACAATTCCCGCGCCGCCTGAGCGAAGGTGGCGGCCGGATCGGAATCGCTCATGTCGTTGAAGTTCTGGAGCGGCGATAACCGCACGCCGACGCGGTCCGCGCTCCAGCCGCCGGCGGCGGCTTGCGTGACCTCCAGCAGGAGCCGGACGCGATTGGCAATGCTGCCGCCGTAACGGTCGGTCCGCCGGTTGGATCCGTCGCGCAGGAACTGATCGATGAGATAGCCATTGCCGGCATGAATCTCGATGCCGTCGAATCCAGCCATGCGGGCACGCCAGGCGGCGGCACCGAAGTCGGCCACGATCTCCGCGATCTCGCTCGCCTCGAGCGCGCGCGGCGTCGGGAAAGGCAACAGCCCCTCGGCCGTGAAGGCCTTGCCACGGGCCGGAATGGCCGAGGGCGCAACCGGCAAAGCCCGCCCCGGCAACAGCGACGGGTGCGAGGCGCGGCCCGCATGCCAGAGCTGCAGAAAGATTCGCCCGTCCGCCGCATGAACGGCGTCGGTCACCCGACGCCAGCCGTCGATCTGGGATTCGTTATGGATGCCGGGTGTGCGGGGATAACCGACGGCTTGATGCGAGATCTGGCTGGCCTCGGTCACGATCAGGCCGGCGCTGGCGCGTTGCGCATAGTAAGTCGCCATGGCCGCCGTCGGCACCTGATCGTCGCTCGCGCGATTGCGCGTCATCGGCGCCATCGCAATGCGGTTCGGCAGACGCAGGGGGCCGATCGTCGTCGGCGTGAAAAGATTCATCGTTCCAGTCCGTTAAATGATGCGGCAAGCCCGCCATCCACCCCCGGCGCTTCTTTCTAAAGCCTACCATCCAGGTGGCGGTTAGCGAGATTTTCTCAAGGCCCGCAGAAGAAAAGCTCGGTTTACGGCGGCGGCACTCGACGGGTTTGCTGAGGCGTAGCCGCATTCTACGCCGCCTCCACAACATTGGCCTGCTGAGACAATTCCCATGGCCAAGCCATATCCGAAAATGACGATCGAGCTCGAGTCACTGGCCGGGCGCGCGGCCCGGCTCGCGGAAGAATTCGCCGTCACCGCCGGTGCCCATGATCGCACCAGCAGCTTCCCGCATGCCAATTTCGCCCGACTCGCGCAAGAAGGCCTGCTCGCCCTTAACGTCCCGAAGCGCTTCGGCGGCCGCGCCGGCGGGCTCGAGGATGCGGTGACCGTGATCCGCAGCATCGCGCAGGGCGAGCCTTCGACGGCGCTGGTGCTCGCCATGCATTATATCCATCTCGCGACCGCTGCGCGCAGCTGGCCGGCCTCCTGGGCAGAGCGTCTCGGCCGCGAGGCGGCGAACGAGGTCTCGCTGATCAACGCGCTGCGGGTCGAACCGGAGCTGGGCACGCCGGCGCGCGGCGGCCTGCCGGCAACCCTGGCCCGGCGAACCCCCACAGGCTGGAGCCTCTCCGGCCACAAAATTTACTCGACCGGCATTCCGATCCTGTCCTGGCTCGCGGTCTGGGCGCGCACCGAGGACGCCGAGCCAAAGGTCGGCACGTTCCTGGTACCCGGCGGCGCGCCCGGAATTGAAGTGAGAGAAAGCTGGAATCAACTCGGGATGCGCGCCTCGGCGAGCCATGACGTGATTCTCCAGAATGTCGTGATACCGGAGGATCACGCGGTCGATATCCGACCCCTGGCTGCCTGGAGTCTGCAAGAGCCCAATCAATATGCCTGGAGCACGCTGCTGGTGGCCGCCGTCTATCACGGCGTGGCGCTCGCAGCCCGCCATTGGTTCCTGCGGTTCGCCCGAACGCGAGCCCCCTCCAATCTGGGCGCACCCCTGGCCAGCCTGCCGCGCTTCCAGGAAGCGGCCGGCGAGATCGAGACGCTGCTCGGCGTCAATGACCGCCTCCTGCGCAGCGCCGCTCGCGATACCGATGAAGACAACCCGCCCAGCGTTGGCGAGAGCGGCCAGATCAAATTGACGGTCACCAACCAGGCGATCGCCGCCGTCGAAATCGCGGTCAAGCTCTCCGGCAATCCCGGCCTCTCCGCCGCCGAGCCGCTGGAACGCCATTTCCGCGACGTGATCTGCGGTCGCATCCACACGCCCCAGGATGATTCGGTCCGGATCGGCAGCGGGCGGCGGGCGCTCGATCACTGACCGGCAGAAGAGAGACGACGCTTCACCGAAGGAAAGCCATCATGAGCATCGATTTCATCGGCCTGATCGCCCACCGCCTCTCCTCTGAAACGATCCCGGCAAGCGGACCGATCGTCGATCTCGATTACATCCGGCGCTTCGCGCAGGCGCATGAAGCATCCGGCTTCGACCGCGTGCTGATCGCGCATCACTCGGAATCGCCCGACGGGGAGCAGATCGCCGCCTATGCCGCCAGCGTCACCGATCGGCTGGGCTACATGATCGCGCATCGGCCGGGGTTCGTGGCGCCGACCTATGCCGCGCGCAGCTTCGCCACGCTCGACCATGTCTCCAAAGGCCGCGTGGCGGTGCATATCATCTCGGGCGGCGACGATGCCGAGCAGCGCCGTGACGGCGACTATCTGACCCATGACCAGCGCTATGAACGCAGCGCCGAGTTCATCGAGGTCCTGCGCAAGACCTGGACCAGCGACAAACCCTTCGACTATCGCGGCCAGCATTACCGCGTGGAAGGCGCCTTCGCCCAGATCAAGCCGCTGCAGAAGCCCTCGATCCCGATCTATTTCGGCGGCTCGTCCGATGCGGCGATCGAGGTCGCGGGCAAGCATGCGGACATCTATGCGCTCTGGGGCGAGACCCATGCGCAGGCACGCGAAGCCATCACAAGGGTGCGTGCCTCGGCAGCAAAACATGGCCGCCAGCTTCGCTTCAGCCTTTCGCTCCGGCCGATCCTGGCCGACACGGAGGAGAAGGCCTGGAAGCGCGCAGACGAGATCCTCGAGCGCATCCACGAGGCCCGCGCCAAGGCCGGCCTCGGCAAAGCCGACCTCGCCCCGTCCAATACCGGCTCACAGCGTCTGCTGGCAGCAGCAGCGCAGGGTGCGCGCCTCGACAAGCGGCTCTGGACGGCGGCGGCGGTCGCGACGGGGGCCCGTGGCAACACCACCTCGCTGGTCGGAACGCCTGAGCAGGTCGCCGACGGGTTGCTCGATTACTTCGATCTCGGCGTCACCACGTTCCTGATCCGCGGCTTCGATCCGCTGGAGGATGCGATCGATTATGGCCGCGAGCTGATTCCGCTGACGCGGCGGCTTGCCACTGCACGAGCGCGCGGCCGAGGCACGTCGGCAGCCGAATAGCGTCGCCCGCCGGGTTCTTTTCACCCCTTTCCCTTGCGGGAGGGGGAGGGATGAAGTCGCCCGATAATCGCTGCCGAGCTCACTTATGCGGGTGGCGGTGGATCGGGTCGATCCAGGCGACCGATTCCGGGCGCTCGACCGGCTCGATGTCGAGATTGACGACCACCGGCTCCTGGTCGCTGCGCACCAGCACGCATTCGAGCGGCTCGCCGGGGTCGGCGTTGATCTCCTGATGCGGGACATAGGGCGGAATGAAGATGAAATCGCCCGGGCCGGCCTCGGCCATGAACTCCAGCGTCTCGCCCCAACGCATGCGCGCGCGGCCGCGCACCACATAGATCACGCTTTCGAGCGATCCGTGGTGATGCGCGCCGGTCTTGGCGTTGGGCGCGATGGTGACGGTGCCGGCCCAGATCTTCTGCGCGCCGGCGCGGGCGAGATTGATCGCCGTCGCGCGCGACATGCCGGGCGTCTGCGCCGTGTTCGGATCGAGCGAGGACCCGGGAATGACCTGGACGCCGTCTGTGCGCCAAGTCCTGGCGGGCGTTTCGGTCATGGGCAGCTCCTTCTCGATGCGCACAGGATATCCAGCAAGCTCGACATCGTGAGCCGGCGCGAAGGGTCAAGGCAAGCGAGGGATTGTTTCGTCCGACCCAAGCAAAAGCGCCGTCCGGACGTCAGCTGTTCAACACGTTGTAGCCGCGCCCGCGCAGGCAGTTGTTGATGATGCGCTTCTGCTCGCTGACGCCGCTGACGCCGCCGGCACCCGCGCCGACCGCACCGCCGGTCGCGGCACCGATGGCCGCACCCGTTCCGGCACCGCCGGAGAAGGCGCCGACGATGGCGCCCAGCGCGGCACCGCCCGCCGCCCCGAGCAAACCGGTCGTCGCCGCTTCGCCCGCCGGGCTGACCTGCTCGGCATATTGCCGGCACTCCGAAAGATCCTGCTGATATTTGGCGTTATCGACACCCTTCGTATCCACCACCGGCTGATAGGACTGGGCACAGCCGGCAAGGACGAGGATGAGCGCCAATGAAACCACGCGTCGCATGCGTCCAAACCCTCCTGCAGAATTTCCCCGCGACCCGAGGGCGCGGGAAAACCGAGACCCACCGACGATCGGCGTGACGGGCGCACCTGTCGCCCCCCATCCCGACCGTCACATTTCCCGAAGGATTTATACCATGTCCATTTTGCCGCAAGACAGGCTCGAATCTCGCGGCCCGATCAGGGGTTTGCAGGGTTGCCACCAGCGGGGACCCGGGTCATTCTCCCGGCCATGACGACTCCCGCCCCCGCTCCCGTTCGTGCTGCGCTCGTGACCGGCGCTGCCAAGCGCATCGGCCGCGCCATTGCCGAGGATCTGGTGCAGCAGGGCTGGGCCGTGGCCATCCACTACAACAGCTCGCGCGCCGAGGCCGAGGCGCTGGTGCAGACGATCGAGCGCGGCGGCGGGCGCGCCGTGGCGCTCCATGCCGACCTGCAGCGCGAGGCCGAGGTCGAGAGCCTGCTGCCGCGCGCGACCGAGGCGCTGGGGCCGCTTTCGCTCCTGGTCAACAACGCCTCGCTGTTCGAGATGGACAAGATCGACACGGCGACACGCGAATCCTGGGACGCGCATATCGAGACCAATCTGCGGGCGCCGCTGGTGCTCTGCCAGGCCTTCGCGCGCCAGCTGCCGGCAGGCGCCCCGGGCAACATCGTCAATATGCTGGACCAGCGGGTGTGGAAGCCCACGCCCTATTTCCTCTCCTACACGGTCGGCAAGATGGGGCTCTGGACGCTGACGCGGACTCTGGCGCTGGCGCTGGCGCCGCGGATCCGGGTCAATGGCATCGGGCCGGGCCCGACCTTGCCCAGCCCGCGCCAGACCGCCGAGCAATTCGAGCGCCAATGCGCTGCGATGCCGCTCGGACGCGGCACCACGCCCCAGGAAATCTGCGAGGCGCTCCGCTTCATCCTGGCGGCGCCGGCGATGACCGGCCAGATGATCGCGCTGGATGGCGGCGAGCATCTGGGCTGGGCCGTGCCGTCGCGCGGCTTTGTTGCGCAGGAATGAGCGGCGGCGCTACTGTTTCCGGGTGACGGCCATGGGGCTTTCCGAGACCATGCCGGCTCCCCAAATCTGACGAGACCCGGCTCTGGCTTTCGCAGCCACCCACCGGCTGGCGCAATATCTCCGATCGACGATCTCTCCGACAGACAAGGCGAATTCCATGGCCATCACCAAGCCCAAGAGCGCGACGACGAAGAAGGTGGTGAGCGCTTTCCCGGCGCGCCAAGCCGAAGCCGTTCCCATGCGCCTCTTCATCCGCGACCTGGTGCTGTCGGCGCGGATCGGCGTTCATCAACATGAACGGGTGGCCAACCAGCGGATCCGTCTCAATCTCGAGCTCGAGGTCGAAGCTGATGGGCCAATCAATGACGAGCTGGAGAACACGGTCTGTTATGGCGAATTGATGACAGGTATTCGACATGTGGTCGGCAACGGCCATGTGAACCTGGTCGAGACGCTGTGCGAGCGCATCGCCGAGATGTGCTTCGCCGATCGCCGCGTGCTGAACGCCAAAGTGAGGATCGAGAAACTCGATGTTTTCCCCGAGGCCTTGAGCGTCGGCATCGAGGTGGAGCGCCGCAGACCGGGCCGTTGAGCGGCGGCTCCGGTCATTAACCTGCAGCGCCAATACAACCCCCAGGATGTTTTAAACTGCATACTCCGAGATGCGAGGCACTGGCTGAACCCCTTGAAATGCCGGAACTATTGGTTAAGAGCTTGACAGGGGTTCCGGGGGTCCGAGTTGTGCACAGCGGGCCAGAGCGCAAATTAGGCTTGCAACCGCGCCCGCAGCCGGGCCGGGCCTTCATCAAGAGTTCATGCAAATATTTATTTTTGTAGCTTGATTTCAAACAGTTACGATTTATGCCTATTTAATAGGCAATGACGTGAAAGGGACGGATTCGCTGGCTCGAACCCTGGGCCGGCCCCCATTATCAACAGCGTTATGCACCGATTCCGTGGATATCTGAGAGCGCCCCAGGATTCCCGCGCGATTCCCTCGCGACGGGACCTCGCGGACCGAGGCGGGTGTCCATGACCCCCGACCGTCCGGACGATGCGCCCGCGCCCGCGCCGGGGTCCCCGAAGTCCCCGTCCGGTCCCGAAAATTCCGCGCCGCCAAGCCGCAAACGCGCCCGGACCCCGAGCCTGGCCGAGGGCGTCGCGCTGCTCGAGGCGCATCTCAAGACCCTGCCTTCCTCGCCCGGCGTCTATCGGATGCTGAACGCCGCCGGCGACGCGCTCTATGTGGGCAAGGCGCGCAATCTCAAGCGACGCGTCACCTCCTACACCCAGACCGACCGGTTGCCGATGCGCCTCAAGCGCATGGTGGCCGAGACCGAAAGTCTCGAGGTGGTGGTGACGCACACCGAGGTGGAAGCGCTGCTGCTCGAGAGCAATCTCGTGAAGCGGCTGCGGCCGCGTTTCAACGTCCAGCTCCGCGACGACAAGTCGTTTCCTTACATTCTTGTGACAGCCGATCATCCGGCGCCACAAATCACCAAGCATCGCGGCGCGCGCTCGCGGCCGGGCGAATATTTCGGACCCTTCGCCTCGGCGGGCGCCGTCAATCGGACCTTGACCGCGCTGCAGCGCGCCTTCCTGCTGCGCTCCTGCTCCGACAGCGTCTATAGCTCGCGGACGCGGCCCTGCCTGCTCTACCAGATCAAGCGCTGCTCGGCGCCCTGCGTGGGCCGGATCAACCAGGCCGATTATGCGGAGCTGGTGGCGGAAGCGCATGACTTCCTTTCCGGCCAGAGCCGCGACGTGCAGCAGCGCCTGGCCCTGGCGATGCAGGGCGCCAGCGAAGCGCTCGATTTTGAGACCGCCGCCAAGCTGCGCGACCGCATCCGCGCGCTGGCCCAGGTGCAGGCGCATCAGGACATCAATGTCGAGGATATCGACGAGGCCGATATCATCGCCGCCCACCAGGCGGGCGGGCAAACTTGCATTCAGGTTTTCTTCTTCCGCGCCGGCTCCAACTATGGCAACCGCGCCTATTACCCGTCGCATGACCGCGAGACGGCGCTCGACGAGATCATGGCCGCCTTCATCGGCCAGTTCTACGAGAACAAGACACCGCCCCGGCTGATCCTGCTCAGCGACAAGCCGGCCGATGAAGAGCTGCTGGCCGAAGCGCTGAGCGTGTCCGCGGGTCGGAAGGTCGAGTTGCTGCTGCCGCAGCGCGGCTCGAAGCGCCGCGTGATCGACCATGCGCTCGCCAATGCGCGCGAGGCGCTGGGCCGCCGGATGGCCGAAAATGCCAGCCAGCGCCAGCTGCTCGAGGGCGTCGCCCAGGCGCTGGGCCTCGACGCGCCACCGAACCGCATCGAGGTCTATGACAACAGCCATATCCAGGGTCGCCATGCCTACGGCGCCATGATCGTGGCCGGACCCGAAGGCTTCATGAAAAGCGCCTACCGCAAATTCTCGATCGTCGGGCCGAAGCACGGCAAGGATCGGCCCAAGCCGGCCAGCGAGCCGGCCGCGCCCACGACGCTGCATGAGCCTTCGCCAGCCTTCCAGGTGGAGAGCGAGCCGACGCCGGCCGAGGTGGTGGCGGCCCTGCCGGCGCCCACGGGCGGCGACGACTACGCCATGATGCGCGAGGTGATGGAGCGCCGCTTCGCCCGCGCGCTGAAGGAAGACCCGGAGCGCGAGCGCGGCACCTGGCCCGACCTGGTCATGCTCGATGGCGGGCAGGGGCAGCTCAATTCGGCGCTCGCGGTCTTCGCGGAGCTGGGCATCGACGATGTGGCGATCGTCGCCATCGCCAAGGGCCCGGACCGGGATGCAGGCCGCGAGCGCTTCTTCATGCCGGGCAAGCCGCCTTTCAGCCTCGAGCCCAAGGACCCGGTGCTCTATTTCCTGCAGCGCCTGCGCGACGAGGCGCATCGCTTCGCCATCGGCACCCATCGCGCCAAGCGATCGAAGCAGATCGGCCATTCGCTGCTGGACGAGGTCGCCGGCATCGGCGCCAAGCGCAAGAAGGCGCTCCTGCTGCATTTCGGATCGGCACAGGCGGTGGCGCGCGCCGGCCTGACCGACCTGACCCAGGTCGCCGGCATCAATGAAACGGTCGCCAAGAAGATTTACGACCATTTCCACGGACAATAGGGCTTTCCGGGATGCGCGCCGGACGGTTCGGGGCTGCGCCGGGGCGGCCATGACAAAACCGGTGCCAGCCCCTAAACTCCCCCCGCTTGCCGAGCCCGCCAGGGCGATTCGGAATTTTCCCAAAACTTTTGTCGATTCAACGTCATGATCACCAGCCTGCCCAACCTGCTGACGCTCTCGCGGATCGTCGCCATCCCGCTCCTGGTGGCGCTGCTCTATCTCCCGGGAGATGTGTGGCGCTGGGCCGCTTGTGCGGTCTATGCCGCCGCCTGCATCACCGACTATTTCGACGGCCATCTGGCGCGCAGCTGGAGCCAGACCTCGGCGCTGGGCCGCTTCCTCGACCCGATCGCCGACAAGCTCCTGGTCGCCGCCGCGATCGTGGTGATGACGGCGCTGGGCTACATCTCGGGCTGGACCGTGCTGGCGGGGGTCGTGATCCTCTGCCGCGAGATCCTGGTCTCGGGCCTGCGCGAGTTCCTGGCGGAGCTGCGCGTCGGCGTGCCGGTCTCGATGCTGGCCAAATGGAAGACCACGGTGCAAATGGTAGCCCTGGGCTTCCTCATTCTCGGCGATGCCGGCCCCGCCGCCCTGCCGATCCGGCTCATCGGCGAGATCGGATTCTGGGTCGCGGCGCTGCTCACGCTCGTCACCGGCTATGACTATCTCGTCACCGGCCTGCGCCACATGCAGAGCGAGGGCCAGGGCTCGCGATGAAGGTGATGGGCCTCGCCGGCTGGAGCGGCAGCGGCAAGACCACCTTGATGATGCGCCTGCTGCCCGAGCTGATCGGGCGCGGGATGACGGTCTCGACCATGAAGCATGCCCACCATAATTTCGACATCGACCAGCCGGGCAAGGACTCCTATGTCCATCGCTCGGCGGGAGCGACGGAAGTCGTGGTGTCGTCGGTCAACCGCTGGGCGCTGATGCATGAGAATCGCGGCGGGCCGGAACCGACGGCGGTCGAGCTGATGCGGCATATGACCCCCGTCGATCTGCTGCTGATCGAGGGCTTCAAGCGCGAGCCCCATCCCAAGCTCGAGATCTATCGCCAGGCCAACGGCAAGCCGCTGCTGCATCCGGAAGACCCGCATATCGTCGCGGTCGCGAGCGATGGTCCCCTGCCGGGGGTGAGGCTGCCGGTGCTGGCGCTCGACGACATCGGCGCGATCGCCGATTTCATCCTCGCCCATTGCGGCCTGCCGCCGCGCCGACCCGCCGGATGACGTCGTCGCTCGATCGCGACTGTTTTTCCAATAGCGAGCCGCTGATGCCGCTCGAGACGGCCCTGGCGCTGCTGCGCGGACGCATCCATTGCGTGGTCGGCACCGAGGCGCTGCCGCTGGAGGCGGCGCAGGACCGGATCCTGGCAGCCGATATCGTGGCCAAATTCGATGTGCCCGGCCACGACAATGCCGCGGTCGATGGGTATGCGGTCTATGGCGCGGATCTCGATCCGGCCGGCGAGACGCGTCTTCGGCTTTCAGGCCGCGCCGCGGCGGGCCATCCTCTCGCTCATGCTCAGCCGCGCGGCACCGCCGTTCGCATCTTCACCGGCGCCGCCATGCCGGCGGGCCCCGACGACAGCGCCGGTCCCGACACGGTCGCGATGCAGGAGGATTGCCGGGTCGACGGCGACAGCGTCGTGATCGCCGCCGGCCTCAAGCGCGGCCAGAACCGGCGCCGGCGCGGCGAGGATGTCACCGCCGGCCGCAAGATCCTGGAAGCCGGAATCCGACTGCGCCCCCAGGAGATCGGGCTCGCCGCCGCCGCGGGTCAGGCCAGGCTCGCGCTGCGGGCAAGGCTGCGGGTGGCGCTGTTCTCGACCGGCGACGAGCTGGCCGAGCCCGGCCAGCCGCTCGCCAGCGGCACGATCCATGATTCCAACCGCTACATCCTGGGCGCGCTGCTGCGCCAGAGCGGCGCCTCGGTCAGCGATCTCGGCATCCTGCCGGACCGGCCCGATGCGGTGCGCCTCGCGCTGCAGGTGGCGGCGCGCGATCACGACCTGCTGCTGACCTCGGGCGGCGTCTCCACCGGCGAGGAGGATCACGTCAAGGCGGCGATCGCGTCGATGGGCCGGCTGCATTTCTGGCGCCTCGCCATCAAGCCCGGCCGGCCCGTGGCGCTGGGCCAGATCGATGCCGGCGGGCGGGCGGTTCCCTTCGTCGGCCTGCCCGGCAATCCGGTGGCGGCCATGGTGACCTATCTGCGGATCGCGCGGCCTTTGATCCTCGGACTGATGGGGGCCAGGGATCTCGAACCGGTGCGCTATCGCCTGCCCGCCGCCTTCGCCCTGCGCAAGAAGCGCGACCGGCGCGAATTCCTGCGCGGTTGGATCGAGATCGATGCGACCGGCCAGCAAGCGGTGCAGCGTTTCGAGCGCGAAGGTTCCGGCATCCTCACCTCGATGACGACGGCCACGGGCCTGGTCGAGATCGCCGAGGAAGTGACCGCGGTGGCGCCAGGCGATCTCGTCGATTTCCTGCCGTTCAGCGACCTGCGATAAGCTGCCTATCCGCGGAATCTGATTTCATCGCGGGCTGAGCCACAAACTCGCCACATCGCGGGGGTTGCGAAACCCCCTCGGCCTGGATATTTGCCCTTAAGAGAATGTTGTGCGTTCGTAAACCGAAGCGGGGATGCGCTTCGGACAGTGATGGTTATCGGCTGATCACAACGGGCCGCAGCGATCGATTCCGTCTTGTTCCGATCAGGATCGCTGATCCATGTCCCTCGAACGACCCCAGCTCGACCCGACGCTTCTCGGCCCCACCCCGCCCTTCGGCACCGGATGGGATCGCGGCGGCGAAAGGCTGCGCCTGTCGGCGCCCCCGGCCGATGCGGCGCCCTCGCGCACCGGCGCGGTGATCTTCACGCTCTGCTGCTGCTTTATCGCTTTCGTCGGCGGCGCCTATGTGGTGCTCGATCGCCTGCCGCCCTATGGCCTGTTGAAGGACGCCTACAGCGCCGGCACGGCGCTCTATGACAAGACGGTTCATTATCAGGAGCCGCTGCAGACCGACCTCTGGGCCGATGCGCGCAGCGATCAGCGCGGCGTGACCGTGGCCGACGCCGGCAAGGCCTTTCCCGGTTTCACGCTCTACAGCTCCGGCCACGAGAGCGCCGCCTATCTGATCGATATGAACGGCCGCATCGTCCATGAATGGCGCCTGCCCTTCAGCCAGGTGTGGGATTCGAGCTCCGTCGTGGAGAAGCCGCGGCCCGACAGCTTCGTTTCCTTCGACAAGGTCCATCTGTTCCCGAATGGCGACATCCTGGCCGTCTATAGCGGTGTCGGCGACACGCCCTGGGGCCTGGGGCTGGTGAAGATGACCAAGGATTCGAAGGTCGTCTGGAAATATCTCGACCGCGTCCATCACGATGTCGAGGTCGGCGCGGACGGGCGGATCTACACCCTGACCCATCGGTTCCGCGACCAGCCGATCGGCAGCATGCCGCAGCTCGACACGCCGATGCTGGAGGATTCCCTGGTGATCCTCTCGCCCGACGGCCAGGTGGAGCAGAAGATCTCGCTGCTGGACGCGATGGCGGCATCGCCCTATCGGAAGTTCCTCGCGGCCTTGTCCGACTATGGCCGGCAGGATCCGCTCCATGCCAATGCCGCCAAGCCCATCGACGCGACGCCCGCCAACGCGCCCGCCGCCTGGCAGGCGGGCGACGTGCTGCTCTCCTTCCGCGAGGCGAGCCTGATCGCGGTGCTCGATCCGCGCCAGGGCCGCTTCGTCTGGGCCGCGCGCGGACCCTGGCTGGGACAGCATGATCCGTCGCTGTTGCCGAACGGCCATCTCCTGATGTTCGACAATATCGGCAATACCGGCCCGCTGGGCAGCTCGCGCGTGCTGGAAATCGATCCCGCCGATATGGCCATTGCCTGGGAATATGACGGCGCCCAAGGCCATCCGCTCGAAAGCGTGCTGCGGTCCAATGTGCAGCGCTTGCCCAACGGCAACAGCTTGATCACCGAATCCGATGGCGGCCGCCTCGTCGAGGTCACGGCGCAGGGCGAGATCGCCTGGGAATATATGAACCCGGTGCGCGGGGGACCCGCCGACCGGCGCATCCCGATCGTCGCCAGCGGCGAGCGCTTCGCCGCCGACCAGGTCGGTTGGCTGACATCGCAATAGAGGGGAACCGAACGGCGCAGGAGAAATCGATCAATCAAGGAGACTGGGAATGAACAAGCTCATCGTCGCCGTCGCGGTCATCCTCGGGGCTGCGACCCTCGCCCACCCCGCCTTCGCTTATGTCGGCCCCGGCGCGGGCCTCAGCCTGCTGGGCGCGCTCTGGGGCCTGCTGCTCGCCCTTTTCGCCGCGGTCGGATTCGTCGTGGCCTGGCCGGTCCGGCGCTGGCTGAAGCGCCGCCGCAAATCGGGCACGCAATCCGGCACCCGCCCGACCGTCATTGCCGGGTCGGACGCCCGCCGCACCCCGCAGTCCCGCTGATCGTCGCGCTCGACGAAGGAGTCGCTCATGGGCGCGCTCGATTGGCCGGGACTGGCCTTCGATTGGATCGACCAGATGATGCAGGCGCTGCCGGCGCCCGGTCGTCTCGTGCTTTGGGCGATGATCGCGGCCGCCCTGTCGATGGCGATCTATCGCTTCGCCTCGCCGCAAGCCCGGATCGCGCGGGCGCAGACCGAGGCGCTCGATGCGCGCCGGGCGCTCGACGGTTTTGATGGCGAGTTCGCCGAGGCCTGGCCGCTGATCCGCAATGTGCTGAGGACGGCGATGCGGCGCATCGGCCTGGTCCTCCCGGGCGTGCTGCTGGCCATGCTGCCGATCCTCGCCATGCTGGCCTGGCTCTCGACCAGCTATGGCTATCGCTTCCCCGACAAGGACGCGGCCGTGGATGTGGCCGCCAAGCCCGCCGGTGCCGGCGTCGCCGCGGAGCTCTCGGTCATGCCGCATCAGGCGATGCGCCCCGAGCAGCATCGCCTGCTGCTGCGCGACCCGACCGGGGCGATCGCGACATCGATCCCCCTGCCGAAGCCGGTCCCGGTCGTGGAGAAGCGGCGCTGGTGGCATGCGCTGGTGGGCAATCCGGCCGGCTATCTCCCCGACGACAGCGCCGTCGACAGGGTCGAGATCGCTCTGCCGGCGCAGGAGATGCTGCGGATGGGGCCGGCCTGGCTGCGAGGCTGGGAGCCGCTGTTCTTCGTGGTCATGCTGAGCGCCTCCCTTGCCATCAAACGGTTCTGGCGGATCGCATGAGCGAGCGGCCGGCCGACGACGCCCGCCTCGGCAGCTTCCAGGTGGCGGGCTGGATGGACGCGCTCGGCACCGTTCTCTGTCAGCGCGGCGCCGTGATGCGCGCCGCCGCACGCTGGGAGAGCCGGCTGCTGCGCGACCGGCTCGATCGCCAGCCGATCACGGCCCCGGTCTGGATCACCGGCCTCGCCCGCAGCGGCTCGACGATGCTGCTCGAGCTCCTGGCGTCCCATCCGCAGCTCGCCAGCCATCGCTATCGCGATTTCCCGCCGGTGCTGACTCCCTATCTCTGGAACCGCCTGCTGGGATTCATGCCGCTGAAGGCGGAGCTGCCGGCGGAGCGGGCCCATCATGACGGGATCATGGTGACTTCGGACAGCCCGGAAGCCTTCGAAGAACCGGCCTGGATGGCCTTCTTTCCCGACCTCCACCAAACGCCGCATTCCGCCCTGCTCGATTCCCGGACCGATGAACCGGCCTTCGAAGCCTTCCTGCGCGACCATATGCGCAAGCTGATGCTGGTGCGCGACCGGCCGCGCTATCTCGCCAAGGCCAATTACGACAGCACGCGCCATGGCTATCTGTTGAAGCTCTTTCCCGATGCCCGCTTCATCGTGCCGATCCGCGAACCGCTCTGGCATGTGGCTTCGCTGATGAAGCAGCATCGGCTGTTCTGCGAAGCGCAAGCTCGCTATCCGGCTGCCCGACGACACCTCGCGCGCGCCGGCCATTACGAGTTCGGGCTCGACCGTCAGCCGATCGATTGCGGCAATTCCGATGCGACCGCGGAGATCCGGGCGCTCCGGCAGGCCGGCCGCGAAGCCGAAGGCTGGGCCCTGCAATGGGCCGGGCTCTATGGCCTGATGGCCAAGGAAATCGAGACCGACGACGCGCTCGCCGACGCGATCCTGATGGTGCGCTACGAGGATCTCGTGGCGACGCCGCGGAAAACGCTCATCCGCATCCTGGCGCATGCGGACCTCGAGCCCGACGAGGCGCTGCTGCGCCAAGCGGAGGAGCGGCTGCACCGTCCGGATTATTACCGACTGAAATTTTCGCCCATGGAAGCCGAGGCCGTTCGTGAAAGAACCGCCACCGTCGCGAGCTGTTTCGGCTATGCGTAAGGCGAGACGCGGCGCGGGCTCACGCTGATATTGCGCTGCGGCAGCGTGACCATCGCGTAACGCGGTGCCCTCACATCATCACAGAGAAATCACTTCGGATCGGCGGCACTGCCACATTGCCGCCATCGATTCTGGGTTGAATAGGGACGCGTTGCGAACGACGACGCGTTCTTCCTGCTGCCCCTGGACTCAATCGGACTTCGATCCCATCGAGCCGATCTGCGTTGGAAGAGCGCGAACAACACCGAGGCAGGAGTGCGCCGATGACCGATCAAAGCCCCTCCCCGTTGCAGGACTTCTCGGCCGACCCGAGCGAGGCCGGCCATGCCATGCTGCCCACCCTTTCGCTTCCGGCCGTCTCCATCCCCGTCGTCTCCGTCCTGCGTATCACAGTCTCGAAGCGAGTCCGCGGCGGTGCGGCCGAGCGTCTCAATCGCTCGGCCCTCTGGTTCGCCGCCACCGGCCGCTGGATGAATCGCAGCTTTGACCCCGCCGGGTCTGAGGCTATTCGCGAGAGCTGCCGCACGCTGCCCGCGGCGGCCGGCGAGGATGATGAGCCCTGATCCTCTGAGGCTGGCCGCGCCGGGCCCGAGGGGCTAATCTGGCCCTTATGAAACTGCTCTATTTTGCCTTGTTCCGCGCCCGGATCGGCTGCGGCGAAGAGGAGTTGGCGCTGCCCGCCGAGGTCAAGACGGTGGGGGCCCTGGTCGATTGGCTCGCCCAGCGCGGGCCCGGCTATCGCGCGGCCCTGGCCGACCGCAAGCTGGTGCGTGTCGCGGTCAATCAGGACTATGTCGATTTCGACCATCCGGTCGCGGCCAATGACGAGGTCGCGCTGTTCCCGCCCGTCACCGGCGGCTGAGCGGGCGGCCGCCATGATCCGCGTTCAACGCGAAGATTTCGATCCCGGCACCGAGATGACGGCGCTGACGCGGGGCCGCCACGACATCGGCGGTCTCGCCTGTTTCGTCGGCCTCGTGCGCGACATGGCGGGCGACAAACCGATCGGCGCCATGACGCTCGAGCATTATCCCGGCATGACCGAGAAGAAGCTCGCCGAGATCGAGGCCGAAGCGCATCGGCGCTGGGCCTTGCAGGGCAGCCTCGTGATTCATCGCTATGGCCGGCTCGAGCCCGGCGACCGGATCGTGCTGGTGATCACCGTCTCGGCCCATCGCGCGGCCGCGCTCGAGAGCTGCCAGTTCCTGATCGACTGGCTCAAGACCGACGCGCCTTTCTGGAAGCTCGAAGAGACGCCCGATGGCGGCGAATGGGTGAGTGCCCGCGACAGCGACGAGAGCGCCAAGAAGCGCTGGCTCTAGTGGCCGACGCATCGTCCCTGCTTCCTCCCCTTCCTTTTCGTCAGAGTGCCATCGCGCTTGGGTGTCCGCCATCCCTTGTGCTATGACCGAAATCAAGACTTGTCGGCGCAGTCAATGCGCCACGAAAAATCCAGGGGAATCGACATGACGGATCTCGATCTCTGCTATTTGTCCGCGACCGAAGCGGTGCGGCGTTTCAAGACCAAGAAGCTGTCGCCGGTGGAGCTGGTGCGGGCGCTGGTGGAGCGCGCCGAGCGGGTCGAGAGCAAGGTCAATGCTTTTACCTATACCTTCTATGACCGCGCCATCGACCAGGCCAAGAAGGCCGAGGCGAAATATATGCGCACCGACGGCCGCACAAGGCCGCTCGAGGGCCTGGCGATCGTCATCAAGGACGAGACCACCATCAAGGGCGAGCGCACCACCTTCGGCTCGCTGGTCTTCAAGGACAATGTCGATACGGTCACGGCCCCGCCGGCCGAGCTGATCTTCAAGGCGGGCGCCATCATGCTGGCCCGCTCCTGCGCGCCCGAGTTCTCCTGCGCGCCCATCACCCACACCAAGCTCTGGGGCACGACCCGCACGCCCTGGAACCTCTATTACACATCCGGCGGCTCGTCGGGCGGCGCGGGTGCCTCGCTCGCCGCCGGCACCACGACGCTCGCCAACGGCTCGGATATCGGCGGGTCGATCCGCATCCCGGCTTCCGCCTGCGGCGTCTATGGCTTCAAGCCGCCCTATGGCCGCAACCCCGATTCCGGTCCCTTCAATCTCGACTGGTACAACCATGCCGGCCCCATGGCCCGCTCGGTCTCCGACGTGGCAATGCTGCAGAACGTGATGTCGGGCCCGCATCCGCGCGACATCGTGCCGGTGCGCCCGAAGCTGCGCATCCCCGACAAGTTCGAAGGGATCAAGGGCTGGCGCATCGCACTTTCCGTCGATCTGGATTTCTACGAAGTCGACAGCGAGGTCGCGGCCAATACGAAAGCCGCGGCCGCAGCGCTGCGCGACCTCGGCGCCAAGGTCGAGGAGGTCAAGATCGGCTGGACCAAGGATGTGAAGCGCGCCACCTGGGCTCATCTCTCGGGGCTCTTCGGCGCCTGGGTCTCGCGTCTGATCCCCGAGCATGGCCGCAAGATGATGCCCTATACCCGCGAGTTCGCGCGCCGCGCCAAGAAGACCACGCTGGTGGATTTCGTCGAGGGCATGGAGATCGAGAGCGCCATGTATGAGAAGCTGGGCGCGCTGTTCCAGACCTACGACCTGCTGATCTGCCCGACCCTGGCCCTGCCGGCGATCAAGGCCGATGCCGATCTCGGCGATCCGGGCATCAAGATCAACGGCGTCAAGATCGACGGCTATCTCGACTGGTGCATGACCCCGCCCTTCAACGCCATGAGCCGCTGCCCGGTCATGAGCGTGCCCTCGGGCTTCGCCAAATCGGGCGTGCCGACGGGCCTGCAGATCGTCGGCCGCCCCTATGACGATGTCGCCGTGTTCCGCGCCGCCAGCGCCTATGAGCGGCTGCGGCCCATGTATGACAGCGACGACCGCCGCCCGAAGCTCTAGGAAGCCGCTTTCAACCCTGGGCGGACGATCGTTCCCAAAAGATCTTTGCAGCGGCGGCCAGTAGCGCCAGCGCCAGCAGGATCTTGAGCGCGAACACCGGTGCGGCGGCAGCGGCCAGGCCACCGATCAGGCTGCCAACGACCGAGCCCAGCCCCATCGCCATGGTGATGCGCTGGGGGCCGCGTCCGCGTGGGATGGCGCCGAGCCGTCCATAGCGCCAGATCCCAATCGCGACGATCGCAAGCGAGATCATCAAACTCGCGGTCCCGGCCGTCTTGATGTCGGCATCAAAGACGAACATCAGGGTCGGGATCAGAAGCTCGCCGCCGGCCACCCCCAGGAGACTGCTCACCAGCCCGATACCGAGCCCCATCAGAACAGCCATAGGAAGACGCACGAATAGTTCGGAAGGCAGATCGAGCGGCTGAAAGGGAAAAAGAACTTCGATCAGCAGAAGACCACCCAGCGCCGCCAGCAGGATCGCGATGGCAGCGATCAAGCGTTCGCTCTTCAGGCGATGGACCAGCGCAGCGCCCCAAAAGGCGCTGATCATGCCGCCCGCCATCAACCCGATGATCTCCGGCAGATGCTGCTCCAGGGCGCCAGCCGGCACGACATGGCTGCGAAACAGCAGGGCCGCCGCCAGCGTCGTCAGGCTGACGATCAGGTTGAGCGGGATCGACGCCTTCGCGGGAAAGCCGATGACGTGCATCAGCACGGGCAGGCGAAACTCGCCGCCGCCGAGCCCGATCAAGCCGGCGAGGGCCCCAATCGGCGCCGAATAAGCGAAGGCCTTCTGGGCATAGGGGCAACCGAGCGCCGTGCGCATATCTATTCTCGCAAGGGATATATCCTAGCGAGCATATCGCTGATCGAACTAGAAATAAATGACTTGGACCGCGTGATCTTGCGACGCCGGCTCGCGGGCTTCCTACCCCATGGCCGCGACCGCTTCGTCGGTCGAGAGCACCGCATGGGCGAGGAAGCGGTAATTGATCATCGCCGCCTGATAGCCGTCGCCCCATTCCGGATGGCGGGGGCCGGCGGTGGCGTCCTTGACCACCGCAATCTCGAAGCCCTGCTCGAGGAGCTCGCGCAGATGCGACTCCACGCATATGTTCGCCAGCATCCCACCGAGGATGATCTTGCCGATTCGCCGCTTGCGCAGCTGCAGGACCAGATCGTTGGTCTGCGGCCCCCATACCTTGTGCGGACTGACGATGACCGTCTTCCCATCTTCGATATAGGGCTTGAAGCGATCCAGCCAGTCCGCGCCCGAGTTCGGGAAGCCCGCCAGAGTCAGCGGACCGCTTCGGGCAAAGGTGTGGGTTCGGAATTCGTCGCTCTCCAGCGGTCCGTTGAACTTCCAGCCGTTGTCGGTGGGATAGAAATAATGCGGCGATATGAACACTTCATATCCCTTCGCCTTCGCCGCCTTGAAGATCCGCTCCATATTCTCGACCGTGTGATTCTCGGTCACGCTGGCGCCGACCGCGCCCCAATTCGCGCCCTTCTCGCTCAGCACATCGTTCTGCGGGTCGATGAACACGACCGCGGTGTCGCTCTTCTGGAACTGCAGACCTTGCGTCTCGGCCGCGACCGCCGTGCCCGACACGGTGGAAGCGGCCGAAGCGGCGATGATGGCGGCCCCGCCGATCAGCAACTCCCGGCGCGACGCCAGTGTTTTGTCTTTCTTTGCCAATTGCAGTCTCCTTGTGTCGGATGATCCGATCGGGCGGGGACCTTCCCAGCATGAGAGCGTTGTCGCGACGAGTTATAGGGCGCCCGGCGGACCGGCCACTAGAATGAAACCCGCTCGATGACGTTTACGGGGGCGTAATGCGCGCGGAATCGAAAAGGGCCGCGTCCCTCTCGGGAGCACGGCCCCTTTGGCTCCGAAGCGTCGGCGCGGGCTTATTCGGCGGCGCTGCGCTGGCTCGCGGGCTTGCGCACTTCGGCGCTGTAGTCCGCCATCATCTGGCGCGTGATCGCGCCCACCGTGAATTTATGCTCGGCGATCTCGCCCACCGGCGTGACCTCGGCCGCGGTGCCGGTGATGAAGAACTCCTGCGCCTTCTTCAGATCGTCCGGGAAGATCGCGCGTTCGATCACCTTGATGCCGCGCCGGCGCGCGAGATCGATCGCGGTGCGCCGGGTGATGCCGTCGAGAAAGCAATCGGGCTTGGGCGTGTGGATCTCGCCATTGATGACCATGAACACATTGGCGCCGGTGCATTCGGCGATCTGGCCGCGATAATCCAGCATCAGAGCGTCGGCATAGCCGTTGCGCTCGGCCTCATGCTTCGAGAGTGTGCAGATCATGTAGAGACCGGCCGCCTTGCTCGAGGTCGGCGCCGTGTCCGGCGCCGGGCGGCGCCATTTCGACCATTGGATCTTGATGCCCTTCTCGCGCAGCTCGGGCGAGAAATAGGAGGGCCACTCCCAGACCGCGATGGCGAGGTGGATTTTGCTCTGCTGGGCCGAGACGCCCATCATCTCGCTGCCGCGCCAGGCCACGGGACGCACATAGGCGTCCTGCAGGTTCATCGCCTTCAGCACCTGGTTGGTGGCGGCGTCGATCTCGGCGGCGCCGTAGGGAATCTTGAATCCGAGGATGTCGGCGGACTTGACCAGCCGCTCGCTATGCTCGGTCAGCTTGAAGACCTGCCCGCCATAGGCGCGCTCGCCCTCGAAGACGCAGGAGGCATAGTGCAGCGCGTGGGTGAGGACGTGGATCTTCGCCTCGCGCCAGGGCACCAGCTTGCCATCGAACCAGATGACACCATCGCGATCGTCGAAGGGCAGAACACTCATGACCGTCGAAACCTCTCTCTGAAGGGCGCCCGCCGGGCGCCTGGTCGATCATCCCGTCTGTTGAAGCCGGTTCCGGGGCTCCCGCCGGCCGCCCGGCGCCAAACCGAGTCTTGATTTTTTTTGGCGCGGAGCAGCGTGAACCGGAGCACTATAATAGCAGCACTGTCCCGATCGGTTTTAGACCAAAACCTGGAATTATGTCAATATTACTGACGTAAACCTGTTACCTTGTGCGCCATGGTCGACCCTCGTCCCCCTGCCAACCCTTTGTTTTTGCGCGAAGAGGATCTTCGGCAAGGCATGGAGCTTTTGTTCTACGCCTACCGCGATTTCACTTTCGTGGCGGATGCCATGCTGGAGGAGTTCGGCTTCGGCCGGGCCCATCACCGCGTGATTTATTTCGTCGGCCGCAAACCCGGCATGACGGTGTCGGAATTGCTGGCCATTCTCAAAATCACCAAGCAGTCGCTCTCCCGCGTGCTGGGCGCCCTGGTCGAGCAGGGTTTCGTGAGCCAGCGCCCTGGCGAACGCGACCGCCGGCAACGGCTGCTGGAGCTGACCGAGAAGGGTGCCGAGCTGGAGCGCCGCCTGTCGGAGCGCCAGCGTTCGCTGATCGCCGCCGCCTATCGCGGTGCCGGCGCCGATGCGGTCGAAGGCTTCCGCAAGGTCCTGCTGGGCCTGATCAATGAGGAAGACCGCGCCGCCCTGGCGCTGCCGCGCCGGCAGCCCTGACCGTCGGACCGGCCCACCCCGCGCAAGCCTCGGCCGGCTGGCCTGGGCCGGGAGCGCCGGCCTATAATCCGGGTGCAATGACCGCCGAAGCGCCCCACATCCTCGTCGTGGACGACGACAACCGGCTCCGAGAGCTTCTGCGCAAATACCTCGCCGACAAGGGCTTTCGCGTGACCGCCGCCGCCGACGCCAAGCAGGCGCGCGAGCGGCTGGCCGGCCTCTCTTTCGACCTCATCGTCTGCGACATCATGATGCCGGGCGAGAGCGGGCTGGAACTGACCCAATCCCTGCGCCGGGAGAGCAATGTGCCGATCCTGCTCTTGACCGCGATGAGCGAGGCGCAGCATCGCATCGCCGGTCTCGAGCAGGGCGCCGACGATTATCTGGCAAAACCCTTCGAGCCGCGCGAGCTGGTGCTGCGCATCCAGAATGTGCTGCGCCGCAGCCGCGACGCCCAGGCCGCGGCAGCACCGCGCCGGCTGCTGCGATTCGGCCCCCATGCCTTCGATCTCGACCGGCGCGAGCTGAAGCGCGGCCAGGAGGAGATTCGCCTGACCGCGGCCGAGGCCGAATTGCTGGCGGCCTTGGCGCAGCGCGCCGGCGAGGCCGTCAGCCGCGAGGAACTGTCGCAGCAACCTTCGGCCGAAGGCAGCGGACGCGCGGTCGACGTGCAGATCACGCGCCTGCGCCGCAAGATCGAGCCCGATCCGCGCTTTCCCCGCTATCTCCATACGGTGCGGGGACGCGGCTACATGCTGCGGCTGGACTGAGCCATGGTGAGCTCGACCCTCCCCGCCGAAAAGTCCCGCAAGGCCGAACGCGATTTCGCCCGGCTGTGGAACACCGTGCTGCCGCGCTCGCTCTTCGGCCGCGCGGTCATGATCATCGTGACGCCGCTGATCCTGCTGCAGGTGATCGCCACCTGGGTCTTCTACGACGACCATTGGGACACGGTGACCCGCCAGCTCGCCTATGGCGTGGGCGGCGACATCGGCGCCGTCATCGAGATGATGCAGATGGCCAAGGGGCCGGAGGAATATCCCCGCATCTTCCAGATCGCCCACGACAAGATGCTGATCGATGCCGAGCTGCTCCCAGGCGCGGTGCTGCCGAACGAGCCGATCCTGGCGCAGCAGATGTCGATGGACCAGAAGCTCTCCAATGCGCTGAACGCGCGGGTGCAGCGACCGTTCCTGATCGACAGCCGCTCGCTCAAGAACCTGGTCGAGATCTATGTGCAGCTGCCCGACGGGGTGCTGCGCGTGATCGCGCCGCGCAAGCGGCTGTTCAGTTCGACCACTTATGTCTTCATCCTGTGGATGGTCGGCACCTCGCTGGTGCTGTTCGGCGCGGCGACCTTCTTCATGCGCGCGCAGATGCATCCGATCCAGCGCCTGGCGCTGGCGGCCGACGCCTTCGGCAAGGGCCATGACGTGCCGGACTTCGAGCTCAAGGGGGCCGAGGAAGTGCGCCAGGCGGGCGCGGCCTTCAACCTGATGCGGGCCCGCATCCAGCGCCAGATCCAGCAGCGCACCGAGATGCTGGCGGGCGTCAGCCACGATCTGCGCACGCCCCTCACCCGGATGAAGCTCGAGCTCGCCATGATGCCTGAGAGCGCGGAGGTCAACGAGCTGCGTGCCGACGTCGCCGAGATGGCGAAGATGGTCGAGGGCTATCTCGCCTTCGCGCGCGGCGAAAGCACCGCCAAGCCCGAGCCTGTGGATCTGGCGCAGCTGCTGCGCGAGGTCGCCAATGGTGCGGCGCGCGCCGGCCAGCCGGTCGAGCTCAAGGTCGAGGGCCCCATGCCGGTCTCGATCCGGCCCGATGCGATCCGGCGCTGCCTCGACAATCTGATCGCCAATGCCCGCCGCCATGCGCGACGCGTCACCATCGCCGCCGACTATGTCGGTGCCGCCATCGAGATCGCGGTCGACGATGACGGCCCGGGTATCCCCGAGGACATGCGCGAGGAAGTGTTCCGGCCCTTCTTCCGGCTCGAGAACTCGCGCAACCGCGAGACCGGCGGCATCGGCCTCGGCCTCACCATTGCCCGCGACGTGATGCGCAGCCACGGCGGCGAGCTCATGCTCGACCGCTCGCCGATGGGCGGATTGCGGGCGCTGCTGCGGTTGCCGGTGTAATTCGATAGCTCGTCATCCCCCTCTCCGGTCTATACAGGGGGAGGGCTAGGGGGAGGGGGCTGCGCGCTATCGAAGCTGCGATGCCGCTCAATACAACTTCCCGCCATTCGGCACCGGGCGCTCGGGGCTGATCAGCACCACCTCGCCTTCATGGTCGGGAAATCCCAGCACCAGCACCTCCGACATGAATTTGCCGATCTGCTTGGGCGGAAAATTCACCACCGCGGCCACCTGGCGGCCGACGAGGGTATGCGCGTTGTAGTGCTTCGTGACCTGTGCCGAGGTCTTGCGGGTGCCGATCTCGGGGCCAAAATCGACCTGCAGCTTGAAGGCGGGACGGCGCGCCTCGGGATAGGGATCGACGGCGATGATGGTGCCGACCCGGATGTCGACCCGGTCGAAATCCTCATAGGTGATGGCGGAGCGCAGAGGCTGCACCGCCGGCTTCTTGGCTTCGCTCATCGCATCGGACCCCTTCGCGTCGCATCGGGCTTTCAGTCCTCGCGACCATAAAAAGAAATCGCCGCCTTGCCTATTCGGCGAAGCAGCGCATCAAGAAAGATGGGCCGTCTCGCCTCGCGGCAAAACGGGGCCGGCTTTGCCGCGGAATCAAAAAAGAAAGGCCGTTTCGCCTTGCGGCGAAACGGCCTGGGAGGAAACCGACTGTCTAATCGGTCTTAGTTCTTCGCGGCGCCATTCGAGACGGTCTTCGGCTGGAGGGCCGACTTGACCTCATCGAGATTGTCGCTCACGCGCTTGCTGATCAGGGTCGCGACCTTATCCTGCGACTTCTGGGCGATCTCGCGCAGCTCATTGAGATTGGTCACGGCCTGCTCGAAGATTTCCTTCGCAGCCTGGGCCTGCTTCGCAAAACGGTCCTCGACGCTGACGGCGCCGATTTCCTTGGCGAACTTCGAATAGGTCTCGACCGCTTCGCGGGCGATCTCGGACTGGCGCTTCGCGAGCGACTGGACGCTCTCGAGGGCCGCTTGGTTGACCTGGGTCAGCGCTTCGATGTTCTTGCGCTGGAAGGTCATCGCCGCCTCGATGTCGAAGCCGGGGAACTTGCCGGCCGTGAACATCTTGCTGAAGTCACCGAAATAGCGGCTGTAGTCCTGCTGCAGCTGCGAGAAATCGGGCATTTTGGGGAATTCGTAGTCGAACACAGTGCTTTGCGCCTTGGCCATGGTTGGTCTCCGCGGTGTCAGGGGGGTGCGGCCCGGTTGGGGATCGGTGCCGAAATCTCTTTGTTGCACTGCACAATATGGGAGCTGCACCGGCTCCGTCAAGATTTATTTTGCACTGCAACAAAAATGAAATTAAATGTTATATTTCAATAACATGAATTTCATGTTTCCGGTTTGATCCGGCCCCGGAACCAATTGATGACAGTCTCGATGCGCTGCAACCTGCCGTCGAGCGCCGCCATGGTGCGGGTGAGATCGTCGCTGTCATCGCGCAGGAAAACAGGCAGAACCGACCCATAGAGTCCAGCCAGCCCCTTGAGCCGGATCATCCCCTGCAGCCCATCTGCCGAGAGCCCCGCCAGCGCCAGGGCCGTGCTCATCGAATGAAGGAGGCGGCTCCAGCCGCAGATGACGCCGACCGGATCGTGGGGTGCTGCAGCCGCGATCGAGGCCAGCGCCTTGCGATGGGGCTTCAACGCCTCGAGCCGGCGCATCAGCAGTTCGAACAGCCGGTCGCGGGCGCTGCCCTCCCCGACTTCGCCGGCCTGCAGCACCGCCCGGTCGATTCCACGCTGAAAGGCCGTCAGAACGGCGGTCTTGGACGGGAAAGCCAGCATCAGCGCGGCCAAGGGCAGGCCGGCCTCCTCGGCGATGTCACCCAGGGTGACCCGGGTCCAGGGCTGGCGCTCGGCCAGGGCCATGGCGGCGGCCACAACCGCTTCCTCGAGCGAATCGGCATTGGCAGCCCCCGAGTCGCCAAGTTTGGCGGCCCTGGGACCGGCCTTGCGCCGCGCCCTGGCACGGGTTTGCGCCGTCCCGGTTTCCGCCTTGCCGCCTCCGCGTCGCGCCTTTGCCCTGCGTGCCATGGTCCTATGTCCCGTGACGAAGCTGCTGTCCCTTCAATGTAGGGCGCCGAAGGCGGCATCGAAAGGCGGTCGCCCCAAGGTCTTACGCCCCAGCAGGCTCAGAGGACGGCGATGACCTCGCCCCCGGTCACCCGCACCAGTTCCTCGGGCGTCAGCTGGAAGACCGCATGCGGCGTGCCGGCGGCGGCCCAGATCCCAGGATAGCCCAGGAGATCGCGGTCGATGAAGATGATGGGAGGCGTAACATGGCCGATCGGCGCCACACCGCCGATGGCGAAACCGGTCTTGTCGCGCACGAAATCCGCATCGGCACGGACAAGCCCCTCGCCCAGGCCCTTGGCCAGGAGCTGCTGCACCACGAGCTTCTCGTTCACGCGGTTGCGGCCCGACGCGATCACCAGCACCGGCCGGTCCGAGGGACGGGCGCGGAAGATCAGGGATTTGGCGATCTGCGCGACATCGCAGCCGATGGCCGCGGCCGCCTCGGCCGAGGTGCGGGTGGTCTCGGCGAACTCGACCACCTCGCCGCTATGGCCGGCGGCGCGCAGCAGCGCCTGGACCCGCTGGGCACTCGGATGCAAACCCGGATCGGACGGCGCCGACATCCTGGCCTCCGTTCAGCCGGCGAGCTCGCGCGAGCGTCGCGTCGCCGCGGCGATCGCCTTGATGAGGAGCGGCTTCAGTCCGTCATCCGCCATCAGCACCTTGAGCGCCTCGAGCGTCGTGCCGGCGGGGCTGGTCACGTTCTGGCGCAATTGCTCGACCGACTCGGCGCTCTGCCGCGCCAGCTCGCCCGCCCCCGAGACCGTCACCCGCGCCAGCCGCCGGGCCAGATCGAGCGGCAGCCCCGAGGCCGCGCCCGCTGCCGCCAGATATTCCATCAGCAGGAAGACATAGGCGGGTCCGCCGCCGGAAAGCGCCGTGACCGGGTCGATCAGCGATTCCTGGTCGACCCAGGCGACCTCGCCCACCGCATTCAGCAGCAGGTCGGCCTGCTCCTTCTGATCCGCGGTGACGTCCGGGTTGGCGACCGCGACCGAGATGCCGCGCGCGATGGCGGCCGGGGTGTTGGGCATGGCGCGCACCAATGGCCCCCGGCCCAGCTCGCGCTCGAAATAGGCAATGGTCTTGCCGGCGGCGATCGACAGGAACAGCGTGCCGGGCGCGACGAAACGCCGGCAGCCCGGCAGGGTCGAGGCCATCATCTGCGGCTTCACCGCCAGCACCACGACGCGGGGTGCCAGGGCCGCCGGCAGGCTGGAGAAATCGGCGTGATGGCGCACCTGGTCGGCGAGATCGCCCAGGGCCGCCTTGTTCGGCTCGACGACGTGGGCCTCGGCCGGATCGAGGCCGCGGCCGAGCCAGCCCGCGAGCATGGCGCCGCCCATCTTGCCGCAGCCGACCAGCAGCAGCGGTCCCTCGAGATCGCGCATGGAAAGAACCCTCCTTCAGATCCGCCGAGGTCCGGCCGGAGATCGGCCGGACCTCGGGGACGGCGGCTTATCAGGCCTCGCCGACCGTGTCGAGCAGCGCCGCCTCGATCGCCTGATCGGGCTTGCGGCCACCCCACAGCAGGAACTGAAAGGCAGGATAGAAGCGCTCGCATTCGCTGATCGCAATATCGACCAGGTCTTCGAGCTGTTCCGGGCTCACGCCCCCGGCGCCACGGAGAAGGACCGTGTGACGGAACATCGGCACCAGCTCGTCTGAGCAGACGTCGAAATGGCCCAGCCAGAGTTTCTCGTTGATGAGGGCGAGCAATTCGGCGACGGCGCTGCGTTTATGCGCCGGAACCCGGAGATCGAATGTGCAGGAGAAGTAAACCGCTTCCAGATCTTCGTGCCAGACGAAGAACATACGGAAATCGCACCAGCGACCCGGCAACTCCACCACCATTTCCTCGTCGGCATTCCGGTCGAAACGCCATTCGTTGGCGCTGACCAGTTCTTCGAGGATATCGAGGGGGTTATGCCGGGGCTCGGTCCGCTCAAACCTGGCTGTCGCCATCAGGCGCCCTCCTTGCCAAGAGCCGGCCTCGGGGCACCGAGACGTAGGCGGTGACGGAATGGCCCTGGTCGGATCGAAATGCGCTGGGCGCGCAGTTTCCGGGCGACGGGACATCCGGGTAGGTCTTGTGGTGGCCCCGATATGTAGAATGACAGCTCAATCTACCCACCAGATTTAGCGTGCCAAATCAGGACTCCGGGTGCAACTGCTATCTGATGGGATAAAGGGGAAATCGCCGTCGGGTTCCGACACCCCCTGTGGACAACTGGTCCTGGGGGCGTCCGCGTCACATTTCCGCAATGGCGCAGGGGAGAACCCGCTCCCTCGCAGACGGCTGGAGCGCGCAGGGGAAGGAGGCCGGTCGCGTCAGGCCGGTGGGGTCGAAGCGGGCGTCGAGGGAGAAGCCACCTTGGCGTCTTCGCGCGCCTTGGCGAGTTCGGCCTCGAGCTGGGCCAGACGGCTTCGCAGCCGCTCCTGGTCCATCCGCGCCTCGGCCGCCATCGCTTTCACCGCATCGAATTCCTCGCGGTTCACGAGTTCCATGCCGGACAGCAGACGCGCGAACTGCTCGCGGATCCGCCCTTCGATCTCCTGGCGCATCGAACTCATGCCCCCCAGCGCACTCGCCGCCACTTTGGCGAGGTCATCGAGGAACCGATTTTGGGTTTGCACGCGAAGGCTCCTGCTATCGGCGTTCTGGCTCATGGCGGCGACGATGTTATACGGCTCGCGTTGCAGAACAAGTGCGTTTGGACCGGTTTGATGGGCCGATCGTCGCGAGGCGCTCAGTCGGGCAGCGCGGCGCCGATCGCGTCGAACAGCGCGAAACTCTCCTTCGCCAGCCGGTTATCCCAGAACTGCGGCCAGACGCTGGTCATGACGATCACCAGTTGCTTGGCGGGATTTACATAGATGAACTGGCCATTGACACCTTCCGCACTAAATGCGCGGTCGGAGCCCTGCAACACCCACCATTGATATTGATAGCCCAGCGAGGTTCCGGGATAGAGCGCCCCGAACTCGACCTGGCTGCGGTCGGGCCGGGTCGCCTCGGCAATCCAGCTCGCCGGCAAGAGCTGCTTGCCGTCCCAGGCGCCGCCCTGGAGCATGAACTGGCCGAAGCGCGCATAGTCGCGCAGCCTTGCATTGAGACAGCAGAAAGGGGCCTCGAGCGCCTTGTCGCTGCGATCCTCGAGAAGCCAGCTGGCATCGTCCTCCATGCCCAGCGGCCCCCAGATCTTCTCGGCCAAATCTGTGGAGAGATTCTTGCCGGTCACGCGCGCCACCAGCATCCCCAGCACGACACTGTCGAGGCCCTTGTAATTGAACTTCGCGTAAGGCTCGACCTCGCGCTTCGACCGGGCAGCGAAATCGCTGAAGGTCCGCTTGTTGTATTGCAGCACCTGGTTCCACAAGATCAGCGCGTCGGAGGCGCTGCTCTCATAGTCCTCGTTGAAGGCGACACCGGACGACATCTGCAGGATCGCCTTGATCGGCACGCCGTCATAACCGCTGCCCTGGAGCTCCGGCAGGTAATCGGTGACGGGATCCTCGACGCTTTTGATCAGGCCGTCGGCGACGGCGAATCCCACCAGCGTCGAGACGAAGGACTTCGCCACCGACCAGGACGCGAAGCGCGAAGTCGCATCGGCACCATGCCAATAGCGCTCGAGCACGACCTTGCCATCTTTCAGCACGATCAGTCCCGTGGTGCGGGCGCGCGCGACATAATCTTCGAGGGACATCGCCACGCCGCCGACCGGAAAGCTGTCGATCGTCAGCGGCTCGCCCGCCGGCAGCTCGGAGACCGGACCCGAACGCGGCACCCGCCGCGAGGCGTAGATGTCGCCCATATGGCGATAGGAGCCGATCAGATAGGGATCGGCCCACATGCTGCCCTTGTCGCCGACCGGAAACTCGTCGGCATGCGCAGGCAACCCGGCGCCCATCAGCAGCCATGTCAGCCCCAGGCCCCAGATCGCCGCACGTTTCAGTCCACCCATCGCCATGCACCTTCCCCGAGATCGCCGCGCCGTGACGGCCTCACGATTGTGGCGGTGAAAGGGGTTCGGCGCCAAGGGAGAAGCCGGGGGACGCTTGCCGCGACCGCGGGCCAGCACCTATAACTTGCGCGGACCTCAACGGCGTCAGGCATCTCATGCTGTTCGCGACTCTCTATCCTCATCTGGATCCGGTCCTGCTGCAGATCGGGCCCTTCGCGATCCGCTGGTACGCGCTCGCCTATGTGCTGGGATTGCTCGCCGGGTGGCGCTATTGCGTCTGGCTCGGCTCCCTGGCGCCGATGCCGCTGGGCCGCGGGCTGTTCGACGACTTCCTGGTCTGGGCCGTGCTCGGCGTCATCCTCGGCGGCCGCATCGGCTATGTCATCTTCTACAATGGCCAGGAATATCTCGCGGACCCGCTCAAGATCTTCATGGTCTGGCAGGGCGGCATGTCGTTCCATGGCGGTCTCATCGGCGTGATCCTCGCCATGATCCTGTTCGCCCGCAGCCGCGGCCTGCCCTTCTTCGCGCTCGCCGACGTGATCGCCTGCGCGACGCCGATCGGTCTCTTCTTCGGCCGGCTCGCCAACTACAACAATGGCGAGCTGTTCGGCCGCGTCAGCGATGTGCCTTGGGCCCTGGTGTTCGATCGCGGCGGGCCGGAGCCGCGCCATCCGAGCCAGCTCTATGAAGCCGCGCTCGAGGGCATCGTCCTGTTTCTCATTCTGCTGTTCCTCGCCCGCTTCACGCCGGCGCGCGGCAAGCTGGGGCTGCTGTCCGGCGTGTTCCTCACCGGCTACGGGCTGTCGCGCTTTCTGGTCGAGTTCTTCCGCGAGCCCGATCCGCAGCTGGGATTCCTCGCCATGGGCACCACCATGGGCCAGCTGCTGTCCTTGCCGATGATCGTGATGGGGCTGATCTTCATCTGGCGGGCCAAGCCCGCGCCGCAATGAGGCACGCGTTCCGGACCGCGACCGGATGCAAGCGATGACACCGCTCGAGACCCATCTCCGCCGCCGCCTGCGCCTGACCGGACCGATGACGGTCGCCGCCTTCATGCAGGAGGCGCTGCTTCATCCCGAGCATGGCTATTACCGGTGCCAGCCGGCGCTGGGTGCCGCGGGCGATTTCGTGACGGCGCCCGAGATCAGCCAGATGTTCGGCGAGCTCCTCGGCCTCTGGTGTCTCGACTATTGGGAACGCATGGGCGCGCCCGATCCGGTTCTGCTGGTGGAGCTGGGGCCTGGTCGCGGCACGCTGATCGCCGACGCGCTGCGCGCAACGCGCCTGCGGCCCGCCTTTCACAAAGCGCTGCGATTGCATCTGATCGAGGCGAGCCCGGTGTTGCGCCAGCGCCAGGCCGAGGCCCTGGCACCCTTCGCGGAACCGATCGCCCCGCCGCAATGGCACGAGACCCTGGCGGATCTGCCCGAGGCGCCGCTCCTTCTCGTCGCCAATGAATTCTTCGACGCGCTGCCGGTGCATCAGTTCGAGCGCACCCGCGAGGGCTGGCGCGAGCGCGCCGTGATCGAGCCGGCGGTCGATGCCGACCTGGAATGGACCTTGATCCCGGCAGGCCCGCAGATCGGGCTGCTGGACGAGAAAACCCGGCGGTCGCCGGTCGGAAGGCTGGCCGAGATCTCGCCGCAGGGCCTGACCATCGCCGGCGAGATCGGCCGCCGTCTGGGGCAGCAGGGCGGTGCCGCGCTGCTGGTCGATTACGGCTATGGCGACGGGCAGGGCTGGAGCCTGCAGGCGGTCCAGGGCCATCGCCGCATCGATAATCTGCTGATCGAGCCGGGCCGGGTCGATCTCAGCGCGCATGTGGATTTCGCAGGCCTCGGCCGCGCCGCGCGGGAACGCGGCGCCCGGGCGCACGGCCCCATGACCCAGGGCGCCTTCCTGGAGGCGCTCGGCATCCGGCTCCGGGCCCAGCGCCTGACCCGTGATGCGGATGCCGCCGCCCGTGCCGGCGTCGAGCGCGCCCTCGCCCGCTTGCTCGACCCGCGGGAAATGGGCACCTTGTTTCAGGCGCTGGCCCTGACGGCGCCCCAGGGCCCCGCGCCCGCCGGTTTTCCGCCCGACTGATTGTCACGAGGCTTGGAACCTTTCCCATGATCACGCTCGGTCGGCTCAACGATCTCGACGGTGTGCGCCACGGCTTCATGACGCGGCTGGGCGGCGTCAGCGAAGGCCTCTATGCCTCGCTCAATTGCGGCTATGGCTCGGGCGACGATCCGGAGCGCGTCACCGAGAATCGCCGCCGCGCCTTGTCGCAAGCCGAGCTGGAGGGACTGCCGCTCGTCACCTGCTACCAGGTTCACAGCGCCAAGGCGGTCCATGTCACCGTTCCCTGGAAGCGCGAAGAGGCGCCGCAGGTGGATGCGATGGTGACCGACCAGCCCGGGATCGCGCTCGGCATCCTGACCGCCGACTGCGCGCCGGTGCTGATGACCGATCCGCAGGCGCGCATCGTGGGTGCGGCCCATGCCGGCTGGCGCGGCGCCATCGGCGGCGTGGTGGAGGCGACGCTGGAGCTCATGGTCAAGCTCGGCGCCAAGGTCGACCGCGTTGTCGCCGGCATCGGACCCTGCATCGCGCAGCGCTCCTACGAGGTCGGTCCGGAATTTCCGGCGCCGTTCCTGGCGCAGAACCCGCAGAACGAAGATTATTTCGCGCCCTCGCGCCGGGCCGGCCATTACCTCTTCGACCTGCCGAGCTATGTCGCCTCGCGGTTGGGGGCCGCCGGCGTCAAGCGCGTGAACCTCGCTTACTGCGACACCTGTGCCGAGGCCGACCGCTTCTTCAGCTATCGCCGCACCACGCTCGAAGGCCAGAAGGATTACGGCCGGCTGCTCTCACTGGTCTGCCTGGAGCCCTGATCCCGAGCCCGCTTCGGTCTCGTCCCCTTCTTTCGAATCCGAGGAAGCAACATGGCACTTCACTTTACGTCCGATGAACTGGCCGGCCGGCGCGCCCGCGCGGTGGCGATGCTGCAGGCGCGCGGCCTCGACGGGCTGCTGATCTTCCGGCAGGAGAGCATGTTCTACCTGACCGGCTACGACACCTTCGGCTATGTCTTCTTCCAATGCCTCTATCTCGGCGCCGATGGCCGCTTCTTCCTGCTGACGCGCGCGCCCGACCTCCTGCAGGCGCAGCAAACCTCGGTGATCAAGGATATCCGCATCTGGGTCGACGGACCCGAGGCCGCGCCCGCGCTCGAGCTCAAGGCGATGCTGGCCGAGCTCCATCTCCATAACAAACGCCTTGGCGTGGAATATGAGGCCTATGGCCTGACCGGCCGCAACGCGATGCGCCTCAATGCGGCGCTTGAGGATTTCTGCAAGCTCGAGGATGCGTCCGACCTGGTGAGCCGCCTGCGGCTGGTGAAGAGCCCCGCCGAGATCGTCTATGTGCGCAAGGCAGCCGAGCTCGCCGACAAGGCGCTCCAGGAGGCCCATCGCCTCGCCGGGCCTGGTGCCTTCGAGGGCGACATCCTGGCGGCCATGCACAGTGCCATCTATCGCGAGGGCGGCGACGATGCGGCCAACGAGTTCATCATCGGCTCAGGCCGCGACGCGCTGCTCTGCCGCTATTTCAGCGGACGGCGGAAGCTCGATGCCAAGGATCAGCTCACGCTCGAATTCGCCGGCGTCTATCGCCACTATCATGCCTGCCTCATGCGCACGATCCCGATCGGCGAGCCGATGCCGGGACAGCTCGAGATGCACAAGGTGGCGGTCGAGGCGCTCGAGGCCTGCAAGGCGGCGCTGAAACCCGGCCGCCCGATCGGCGAGGTGTTCGACGCCTATGCCCGGGTCTGCGACGCCCATGGCCATCGCGAGAACCGGATGAACGCGACCGGCTACAGCCTCGGTACCACCTTCGCGCCCAACTGGATGGATTGGCCGATGTTCTATCACGGCAATCCCGAGCCTGCCGTCCCGGGCCAGGTGTTCTTCATCCACATCATCATCTTCGACAGCGCCAAGGGCATGGCCATGACCAACGGCCAGACCGTGCTCGTGACCGAGCATGGCTGCGAGGCGCTGTCGCGGATGCCGGTGGATCTGGTGGTGAAGTGACGGTGCCGCAGCGAGCAGCCCCCTCCCTAACCCTCCCCCGCAAGCGGGAGAGGGGATTGCCGTCTGTTGTCCCCTCCCCCTGCAAGGGGGAGGGCTAGGGAGGGGGCTGCGCCACACATCCATGCCCTACCTTCTGATGCTCGCCGGATTCACCCTTATCACATTGATATTTTTCATGTTTCTGTGAATTTGTCGCAGCCGGCCAATTTCGTTTACAGCCCTATGACGGATTGATACTCTCCGGCCGCCTTCGCGGGGGGCAGGGTGCGGGTCCTGCCCTTGTTCGGGCGCCCGCGGGCGCATTCGGGTGTAAGCAATGAAGATTCTGACCGGCAACAGCAATCGGCCGCTGGCCGAAGCGATCTCGGCCTATCTCAATCTTCCGCTGACCCAGGCGGCGGTGCGCCGCTTCTCGGATATGGAAGTCTTCGTCGAGATCCATGAGAACGTCCGCGGCGAGGACGTGTTCGTGGTGCAGTCGACCTCCTTTCCCGCCAACGACAATCTGATGGAGCTGCTGGTCACGCTCGATGCCTTGCGCCGCGGATCGGCGCGCCGCGTGACCGCCGTCATCCCCTATTACGGCTATGCCCGCCAGGACCGGAAGTCCGGCCCGCGCACGCCGATCTCGGCCAAGCTGGTGGCGAACCTCATCACGGTGGCTGGCGCCGACCGCGTGCTGACCCTCGATCTCCATGCCGGCCAGATCCAGGGTTTCTTCGACATCCCGACCGACAATCTCTTCGCCGCCCCGGTGCTGGTGAAGGATATCGAGCAGAATTTCGGCCGCGGCAACATTACCATCGTCTCGCCGGACGTCGGCGGCGTGGTGCGCGCGCGGGCTTATGCCAAGCGGCTCGATGCCGACCTGGCGATCATCGACAAGCGGCGCGAGAAGGCCGGCGTGTCGGAAGTGATGAACATCATCGGCGACGTCGACGGCAAGCGCTGCGTGCTGGTGGACGACATCGTCGATTCGGCCGGCACGCTCTGCAACGCCGCGGTGGCGCTGAAGGAAGCGGGTGCCGTCTCGGTCAGCGCCTATGTCACCCATGGCGTGCTCTCGGGCGGTGCCGTGGCCCGTGTCTCGGCAGCACCCATCGACTGGCTGGTCATCACCGACAGCATCATGGCGACCGAAGCCGTGCGCGTGTCGCAGAATGTGCGTCAAGTCACGATCGCGCCGCTCATCGCCGAGGCGATGCGCCGCATCAGCGAAGAACGCTCGGTCTCGACCCTGTTCGACTAGATCGGGGTTCGATTGAGTTTTACGGCGTCCGAGGGTCAGGTGACC
>NZ_JBOHKS010000193.1:0-6433 GCF_050729195.1 Hypericibacter sp. | reverse complement strand
CGGCGACCTATCTCTTCCTCGCGTCGGAGGCCGCCGCCGACATCACCGGCCAGGCGCTCAATGTCGATCGCGGGCATTTCATCGGATGACGAACCGTCGCGAAAGGAAGGGGTGATTTCCGATGGGACGTCTCGAGGGCAAGATCGCCATCGTCACGGGCGCCGCCGCCGGCATCGGGCGCGGCATCGCCGAACTCTTCGCCGCCGAAGGCGCCACCCTTGTGATAACTGACATCGACGAGGCGCAAGGCCGCGAGACCGCCGCCGGGCTGCGCCAGGCCGATGACGACAAGGTCCTGTTCATCCCCCATGACGTCGCTTCCGAAGATGGATGGCGAACGGTGATCGATACCGTCCTGGCCCGCTTCGGCCGGCTCGATATCCTGGTCAACAATGCCGGCGTGCAGATCTCGCGGCCGCTGGAGGAGATCTCGCTTCAGGAATGGCGCAAGGTCTTCCAGGTCAATGCGGAGGGCCCGTTCCTCGGCACCCGCATGGCGATTTCGGCGATGAAGACGACCGGCGGCGGATCGATCGTCAACGTCTCCTCGACCTTCGCCATGGTGGCGGACGGGCTCAATGCCCATTACTGCGCCTCCAAGGCCGCGCTCTGCAATTTCACCAAAGCGGCCGCGCTCTATTGCGCCGACCGTTCCTATGGCATCCGCGTCAACTCGGTCCATCCTGGCGTGATCCGCACGCCGATGGTCGAGCGCGAGATCGCCGATGTGACCGCCGCCCGAGGGCTCACCTCGGACGAATCCGTGCGCGAGGAATGGGCCCGGCTCTGCCCGCTGGGGCTGGGCGATCCCAAGGACATCGCCTATGGCGTGGTCTATCTCGCCTCCGACGAATCCCGCTATGTGACGGGCGCTGAACTCGTGATCGATGGAGGTCATATCATCCGATGAGCGATCCAGCCGGCTTCCCCCTGATCGAGCGTCCCGTTCCCTGGCCCCACGGCGCCAAATGCGCCGTCGCCATGACCTTCGATATCGACACGGACAGCTTCCTGCATCTCGAATTCGGGAAACGCGTGCCGGACATGGTCGCGACCACCTCCTGGTTGCGCTATGACGAGATCGCGGTGCCGCGGATCCTGCGGATCTACAAGGAGCTGGGCCTCAAGCAGACCTTCTTCTATCCGGCCTGGTGCATGGAGACCTATCCGAAGCTGGTCGAGCAGATTCTCGAGGGCGGGCATGAGATCGCCCATCACGGCTACCTCCACGAGAACTCGAACCAGCTCTCGCTCGAGGACGAGCGCGCCTGGCTGCGGCGCAGCATCGAGGTGATCCAACGAATGACAGGGCAGCGGCCGCGCGGCTATCGCGCGCCGGTCTACAACTATTCGCGCCATACCACCGATCTCCTCGCCGAGGAAGGCATTCTCTATGATGCGAGCCTGATGGCGGACGATGTGCCCTATGTGATGGAATCGCGCGCGGGCGAGGTGATCGAGCTGCCCTCGCACTGGGCGCTCGATGACTGGCCGCAATTCGCCCATAACATCGAGCTGCAATACACCATGACGATCCGCTCGCCCGACGAGGCCTTCGCGGTCTATCAGGCGGAGTTCGACAGCGCCTGGCGCCATGGCGGGCTCTGGATCGGCGTCTGGCATCCCTGGCTGACCGCCAGGCTCGCCCGCGCCGAGAAGCTCGTCGCCTTCATCCGCACCATGCTGGCGAAAGGCGACGTCTGGATTGCGCCGATGGAAGAGATTGCCCGCCATATCCGTCGCGTGATCGATGACGGCAGCTACGACGCAAGACGAGTCGAGATGCCCTATTATCGCGACGTCATCGACGCGTCGAAGGTGCCGCAGCAGAAAAAGCCTTAGCGCAGCAAGAACATACCAACCTGCTGCGACAGCCTGTCGCGCTGGAACCGGCGCGGGTGAGTGCCGTTCTATAGAGAGCACCCGCCCGGCTTTCAGGGGTCCTTTACAAGCACCGTGTCACGATCTTCATCGGATCGCTGACGGCCTGAGCGGGCGATGCCACCAGCCCCTCGCCGTTCGCGGATAAGCCTCGCCATGCTACGCCTCACCGCCGCCCAGACGAACCCCATCGATTACCACATCGTCTACGATCCCCGACCCGACGGGCCGCTGATCGGCTTCTATGCCGGGCAGCCGATCGCCGAGGCGATCCGCGATTTCTTCGGCCGCCGCTTCGTCTATGACGGCATCGCGCCCCGCCGGCGCGACGGCAAGTATGATGTGAGCCAGCTGCAGCCCGGCGAATGGATCGCCGAGCCCGGCCTCGTCTATCACATCGAGAGCGACCGGCCCGCCAGGGCGGCTTGAGCCGCCAATACCGGCACGATCTCGAAGGTTCCGGATCGATCGGTCAGTCGGTGGGCGCGCCCCTTTCGCGCGCCGGCGCCGATGATCAGGGTGGTCCGAAGGCGACGTTCAGCGCCCTCTGAATCCGTTGGTAACCCGCATTGCATTTGAAGAAGCCCTCCTGCCAGCCGGCAGTGTAGTCATCACCGGACACGGGCGGCTGGGTGATGTCGGAATGCTCATAGAAGGGACTTCCGGCATAGGCGTATCCCGCATCGCAACCATCGTGATAGCCGACGCGATAGTCGGGCGGGCCGGGGGGCATCGTGAACATCGGCGTTGTACAGGCGGTCAGCAGACCGAGCCCGGCAATTGCTGTCATCAGCCATCTGGCGCGAGGCATAGCGGGGCCTCCCTTGTCAGTCTCCACGATTTCATCGTCAGGATAGGTCGTGCCGGTTGCCCGAAGCCATGGTGTCTATGCCCTACGCGCACAACGCCTCGACCCCATGTTGTTTTGGGCGTCTTCTCTGCAAGCCGACTTTGCGGCTTCTCTGTAACGCGCCGCCACGGCGTTACCGGGGCGTGATCACGTCGGCCTGGAATCCCCAGAGGCCGAACCCCCGGGCCTCGGCGATCCGCTCCAGCGCGGCATAGGGGAAGGGCGCGCCGGGCAATGCCAGCGCCCAACCTCCGGCCAAGAGATAGGCGGCCAGATCTTCGCCCGGCGAGAAAACCGTGCGACGCACAAAACATACCGCGCTGATGCTCCCGTCGGTGTAGACGCCGCGTTTGTCGCAGGAGACGAAGCCTTGGATCTTCAATTCAAGCGCCCGCGCGGCCCTGCCCCCGCAGCGGGTGGGCCGGAGAATGAACAGACAGGTGATTGGCGTGGGCGGTATGTAGATGCCATAGAGCCAAATGGTCCGCGCACCGATGAGCAATGACCCGTCGTCTTGCACGATCGCGGCGCCAATGATGTCACCGAGATGCCCCGCCGCGAGAGACCGCGACGCGAGCGTCAGCGACAGCCCGATACAGGCTATGGCAAGCCACAAATGTCGAAATCCCATGGCCATCTCCCGAGGCCAGCAAACGGGATATGGCAATCATTTTCCCTTGCCGCAAGCGGGCCCCGAGCCGATTGGCGCGATCCGCCTGCGGCCCCGTCCCTGCGGCTGGCCAAGACGACATGACGGTTTGCGTCAGGAGCCCTGACGAGAGCGCGGTCCGGCGCGGCGATACGGCCGCGACCTTCCCAGCCTGCTTCCACGCCGCCCGACGGCAATGGTAGCGTTTGCGTCGATCCTCGGGAGCATTCGAGGATGCGCCAGGGGGATCCATGGATAGACGGAAAGAGCGCCGCGAGCGGATCGACCTCCTGCTCGAGCGGGTTCGCGCCCTCAATGCCCAAGGCATGGCCCGCAGCTCCCTGGAGACGGTGAAGAGCGCCTTGATCGCGCTCGCGCAGGAGCGAGACCTCTTCCAGCTCGCCGATTTTCCCGCGCCGACGCAGGGACTGAGCGTGCTCTACCGGCTGGCGCAGGATCCGGACCAGCAATTGGCGCTCTATCTCCAGACCGCGTTGGCCGGCGACGACACTCCGCCGCACAATCACGGCACATGGGCCGTCATCGCGGGCGTGGCCGGCGAGGAGGAGAACATCCTCTATGAGCGCCTCGATTCAGGCGACCGGCCCGGCCATGGATCGGTCCGGCCGAAGGGCCGCTTCACCGTCAAGCCGGGCACGGCCATCGCCTTCATGCCCGACGAGATCCACAGCATCCAGCTCCAGGGAAAGGAACCCGCGATCCACCTGCATCTCTACGGCAAGCCCTTCGAGCTGATGACCGATCGCGTCTGGTTCGATGTCGCGAAAGGGACCACCGCGCATTTCGCGACGCCTTCCAACGTCGTCGACGCGCCGTGACCTCTCGTCCGTTCCCTGCCAGGAATTGTCGGAAACTGTCGGATCGATGGAAGGCGCCCGGGCCATTGTGAGGTCCTGAGCGCGTGTCACGGGAAGGACAAGGTCCCCATGCCCGACGAAAGTTTCGATCAGGACGCCTGGCTGCGCCGCATCGGCCATAAGGGATCGCGCTCGCCCACGCTCGAGACCTTGCGCGCCGTGGTCGCGGCTCATGCCTCGGCCATCGCCTATGAGAGCATCGATGTGCTGCTGGACCGGCACCCGAAGCTGGATGTCGAATCGCTGCAGCGAAAGATGATCGCGGGGCGCCGCGGCGGTTATTGCTTCGAGCAGAACATGCTGTTTCGCGCCGGCCTGCGGTCGCTGGGATTCGCAGTCACCAGCCTGCAGGCCCGCGTGGTGCGGGGCCTCGCCGTCGATGCGCCGCGCCCTGCTTTCCATATGGTCCTTCGGGTGGATCTGCCGGAAGGACCCTACTTGGCCGATGTGGGCTTCGGCAATCTGGCGCCGACGGCGCCGCTCGTACTCTCGCCGGAAATCGAACAGGAGACCCCGCACGAGCCCATGCGCTTCGTTCCCATGGGCGATGAACTGGTGCTGCAATCCCGGCTTGGCGACCGGTGGGAGCATATCTATCGCGTCGTCGCGCTGCCCCGGGTCGATGCCGAATATGAAATCACCAACTGGTTCGCCGCCAGCCATCCCGACAGCCCCTATCGGAGCAACCTGATCGCCGCGCGCCCCGGGCCCAATCGGACGCGGATCACGATGTTCAATGCGAGGCTCAATCTTCGGCATGCCGATGGCGAGGTCGAGCGCCGGACGCTCGATGGCGCAGCCGATTATCGAGCCGCGCTGGCCGATCTGTTCGGCCTAAGCTTGCCGGAAGCCGATCTCGCGGCCGCCCTGGCCACAGTCGAGAGCAAGGGAACGCGCGGAGCCCCGCATCCCTTCTTTGCATGAAGGCTCAGGCGCGAGCGGCGGCCCTTCGCAGCCGATAGGGCTCGGCCATCAGCGCATCGACGGCACTCGCGGCCTTCTTGGTGCGCTCGGTCCAGCCGCCATCGATGATCTTATAGGCGAGGCCGCGCCGGTCGAGCGCGTCGGTGAAATGGACCAGCTTCATCTGCCGCTCCTGCCCTGCATAGCGCAGCGGGTCGGGCGCGAAGGGCACATCGTCTGCCAGCAAGAGTCTTAGATCGTAGGGCCGTGCCGCGATCTCGGCTTCGACCGGGGCCGGGACCTGGCCCAGCGCCACCTCGCTCCAGACCGCCGTGCAGAGATGGTCGGTGTCGAGCACCAGCAGGCGGCTGGCCTGGCGCGCGAGCGCATCCTCCGAGGCCGCATGGCCGGCGCCGATGATCCCGATGTCGGCGAGATCGGGATATTTCGCCGGATCGGTCGCTTCCAGATAGCTGCGCGCGAACTCCGGCACATGGACCGTGCGGTGGGCCGCCGCGAGACGGCGCGCCAAGGTGGTCTTTCCGCAGCTTTCGGGCCCGATAATGGCGACGCGCTTGAGGAAGGACGGCCGCGCCTCGGGCAGCAGCAGATCCCAATGCTCGCCGATGCCGGCATGGACGCGGGTCGCCGAGATCGGCACGGCGTCGCGCGGCGTGTCGACCGGCACATAGCGGGCCCCCAGATCGGTCGCGAGCCGCTGGCCGTAGCTCTCCGAGGCAAAGAGCAGGTCGGGCGCCTTGCCGCCAAGGATCTTGAGAATCGCCTGGTTCCAGCGCTGCCAGAAATCCGGCACGCCCGCTTCGTCCTCCGGCAGATCGTTATGGAAGCGATGGATGCGCGCGAGCCCACGGAACTGATCCTCGAGCCAGCGCTGGCGCAGCGCACCGGGAATAGGGTCCTCGTCGCGGGTGTTGAGCATCACGTCGAGATCGCCGTCGCACCAGCGCGAGGCGAACTCGATCAGGTATTTGTGACCCAGGGTCGGCAGGCGGAAGCCGCCGATGATGAAGCCGCGAGGCATAGCTAAGAATACATGCCCAAATGAGAGATTGAATTCTTACTCGACCTTGAGTTGAATTCTGAGTCAGAGAGGTTTTTCCAAAAGAATATCAGTCGTAACTGAATGACATCCCTCGACAGAACGCGCCTTAGAAGGAGCATGACATGTCCGAAAAAGCGAAGACTATTCATGCCATCTCACTTGGAAGACGGTCCGTATCCGGCGCCTACAATAAAAGCCTGTTTCACTAC
>NZ_JBOHKS010000192.1:0-13316 GCF_050729195.1 Hypericibacter sp. | reverse complement strand
TTCGCGCTCGCCATGATCGGCCTCGTGCTCAGTCCCGGCTTCGGCCTGTTGGGTATCAGCACATCGACCCGGAAGGGCTTCGCCTTCGAGCAGGTCTGGGTCACGGGCGGGCTCATGGCGGGCGCCCTGTTGCTGATCGCCCCCGTCATCGGCGCCGAGATCGCTGCGACGGCCAGCGCCGATACCGGCGGCACCCAGGCCGCCTTCGCGGGTTTCATCGCGCGACTGGGGGCCGCGGACCAGCTCATGGGGATCGCGTTTCTCATGCTGCTCGTCACCGCGCTCCAGATCGGCATCGCCTTCTTCACCGCGTCCGGCGCCAACATCGTGACCATCGAGTTGATCGGCCGCTATGTCCTCCCGGACCTCTCGGAGGCAGGACGAAAGCTCGCCGCCCGCATCGCGCTGGCCGCGATCTTCTTTGCCGTGGGCCTCACCGCCAGCTTCGCGCCGCTGAGCGCCTCGATCTTCTCCTCGCTGGCCTTGAGCCTCTCCGCGCAATTGCTGCCGGCGTTCCTCGGCCTCTGCTGGCTGCCCTGGATCAGCCGGAGCGGCGTGCTGGCGGGGCTCATCGTCGGCATCATCATCGTCGTCTTCACCGAGCCCTTCGGCCTGATCCTGTTCGAGCGGCTCTTCATCGACCTGCCCTGGGGCCGCTGGCCCTTGACGATTCATTCCGCCGGATGGGGCCTGTTCTTCAATGTCGCGGCCTGCCTGCTGGTCTCGCTGTTCACGCGGGCCGGCGAAGAGCGCGATCATCGCCAGCGGCTGCATGACGAGCTGGAAGCCGTTCAGGGCGCCGAGCCCGGCCGCCGGGCGGCGAGGACCGCGAAATGGTCGCTGACCCTGATCTGGGCCTTCCTGGCGCTGGGGCCGGGCGCGATCCTGGGCAACAGCTTCTTCAGCCGCCCGATCTTCACCGGCGCCAAGATCGCGCTCGGCATCCCGTCGCTTATGGTCTGGCAGGTCCTGTTCTGGTTCATCGGCGTCTTCATCGTCTGGTGGCTGGCCTATCACGACCGCATGTCGATCATCGAAACGGTTCCGCGACGACAGCTGTCGCTCAAGCTTCCGGGGAGTGTGCTGCAACGGCTGCCCACCCCGGGATGGATCGCAAGACTGTTGGGCCGCCTGGTGGAGCGCTGACGGACGAGGGATTTGAACTGAATACGCAACGGATGGATTGATTTGGAAAAGGCCGCGATCGATCTCCGGCGTCTGCGATACTTCATCGCGGTGTGCGAGCATGGCGGCTTTTCCCGCGCCTCGAGCTCGATCGGCATCGCGCAACCCGCCCTCACGCGCCAGATCAAGCTCCTCGAGAAGGAGATCGGCCTGTCGCTGATCAACCGGACCGGCCGCGGTGCCGAGCCGACCGAAGAGGGCCGCTTCCTCCTGACCAAGTCGCGCCGGCATCTCAACGGGCTCGACGAGCTGGTGCAGGAGCTGCGGCACCGCTCCTCGACCTTGAAGGGCGAGGTGGTGCTGGGCGTCTGCCCGACGATCGCGCCCCTGCTGCTGGCCGACCTCGTGGTCCATATGCATGAGAACCATCGCGGCCTGACCCTGACCGTGATCGAGGCCTATCCGGGTGACCTCCAGAACTTGATGAGCCAGAACAAGCTGGATCTGGCCCTGACCTACCAGTCCAGCGCGCGCAAGGACCTCGACTGCATCGAGCTGTTCTCAGAACGGCTCGTGCTGGTGACGGCATCTTCCCCGGGCGCCAACCGCCGCCCGCGCAGCCTGGCCGAGATCGAACAGCTGAAGCTCATCCTGCCCAGCGCCATCCATGAGCTGAGGCGGATCATCGACCGGACCTGCAGCAGTCATGGCATCGCGCTCAAGCCGGAGCTGGAGCTGGACTCGCTCGACGCGGTGAAATCGGTCGTCACCGGCCGGGTGACGCCCTACGCGACGATCCTTCCCTATCACAGCGTCAAGCGCGAGGTGGACGACCGGGTGCTCTCCTGCTTCGACATCGACGATCGGGAGATGCAGCGGACCATCGCCATGGTCGCGCCGAAGAGCGCGCGCAATCTTCCCGTCTCCGCGGTGCTAGTCGACTATGTCCGCCAGCACGCCGCCGAGCTCAAAGCCAGGCACGACACCTTGTTCTGATCCGGCTCAGCCGCACTCGATATCCGCCGGCATGCTCGTATCGCTGGCAGGTTGAGACGGCTTCATCGCTCAATGGTCGTCCGCGCAGCGACGCCGTCGCGTCGACGTACGCATATCGCTCGCGCGCGCATGAAAACCGATGCGAGCGCCTGCGCACAAACAATTCACATGACGTCGCCGAAGAACCAATCGCGGTCTCCGCCGATCCGGTCAACCAATCAGCGGGTTACCGGTTCTGTTGCATCGCACGCTTGTACCGGTACAGGGCGCAGCGACGGGCTAGACGCCTATGGCATCGAAAATTGAACCGGCATAAGTTATTTGTCTAGGTCGCTGAAGCAATTAGATCGCCAGTGCCGCCAGTCGGCCGAGGTGGCAACAAAGCGCCAGGGGGAGGTCAAATGGATCTGCGACAGCTGCGATACTTCTCCAAGGTGGTCGAGACCGGCTCATTCTCGAAGGCGGCCAACCAGCTTCATGTCGCGCAGCCGGCCCTCAGCCAGCATGTGCGCCATATGGAGGACGAGCTCGGCATCACGCTGCTCCATCGCAGCACCCAGGGCGTCGCCACCACGGAAGCCGGCGAACGTCTCCTGCGCCACGCCAAGCGTATCCTGGCCGAAGTGGCCGAGATCCCCGACAGCGTGCGCGGCGAGGCGGTGGCTTTGCGCGGCGAGGTGCGTTTCGGCATGCCCGGCACCGTGAGCGAGCTGCTGGCGGCGCCGCTGATCGAATCCGCGAAGGCGCGCTACCCCGGTGCCCGCATCCGCGTCGTCGAGGCCATGAGCGGTTTCATCCTGGGCTGGCTCAAGCGCGGCGATGTCGACCTCGCCATGATCTATGCGACCTCCGATCCCCGCGGTCTCGCCGTCCATCACGCCTTGTCGGAAGAAATCTGCCTGTTCGCCAGCCCGTCGATGGAGGGGCAGGCGGATCTCGACGGTGACAGCGTCGACATGGCCGATGCCGCGCGGCTGCCGGTGGTGGTGCCGGGCCCAGGCCACGGCTTGCGCGAGCTGATCGACGCTGCGGCCCTTTCGGCCCAGGTCTCCATCAGCCCCGCGATCGAGGTGGATTCCTACGGCCAGATCAAGAAGCTGGTCCGGCGGGGGCTCGGTTACGGAATCCTCCCGCGGATGGCGGTCGACAAGGAAGCCGAGGCGGGCATCTTCCGAATCTGGCGGTTCGAGAAGCCGAAGATCACGCGCAAGGTCTATCTGGCCTATTCCACCGAGCGGCCCTTGCTCAACGCACCGCGCGCGATCGGCCAGCTCTCCTGGGAAATCCTGCGCCGGCTGGTGCGCGAGGGCGAGTGGACGGCGGAGCTTTCCGACGAGAACCAGCGGCCGAACCTGTTCCAATAATTGGTTTGGCGTTCAAAGGGTTCCGATCCCCGCGACACCCCCGCACGCCGGGTCCCACACCCGCTAAAATCGCTATACCCGCCATTGCAAAATCATATTTGACTTGAAGCGCTCCCGGCGCGTGAGTCTTGCCAATGGGAGCAAGGACTGGAGCCATGCCCGGCGCGCTGGAGGGGACGGTTGTCGTCGCCCTGGAGCAGGCCGTGGCCGTGCCGCTCGCGACCTCGCGCCTGGCCGATGCGGGCGCCCGCGTCATCAAGCTCGAACGGCCCGAAGGCGATTTCGCCCGCGGCTATGACGACTATGTCCATGGCCAGTCCAGCTACTTCGTCTGGAACAATCGCGGCAAGGAATCCTGCACCGTCGACCTGAAGCAGCCCGAGGATCTGGCGCTGGTCGAGGCGATGTTGGCGCAGGCCGATGTCTTCATCCAGAACCTGGCGCCGGGGGCGACCGACCGGCTCGGGCTTGGCAGCACCGCCCTTCGCGCCCGCCATCCGCGGCTGATCGTCTGCGATGTCGGCGGCTACGCGCCGGGCACGCCCGATCACGAGCGCAAGGCCTACGATCTCCTGGTCCAGGCCGAGGCGGGGCTCGCCGGGGTGACCGGATCGCAATCCTCGGGGCCGAGCCGCGTCGGCATCTCGATCTGCGACATCGCGACGGGGCAGGCGGCTTACGCCGCCATCCTGCAGGCGCTGCTCCAGCGCGAGCGCACCGGCCAGGGCAGCCATCTGCAGCTGTCGCTGTTCGACACCATCGCCGAATATCTCAACGTGCCCTATCTGGCCCAGCGCTATGGCGGCAAGGAACCGCGCCGGATCGGCCTCGCCCATCCCTCGATCGCGCCCTATGGCGTGTTCCAGGCGAACGACGGCGAGATCCTGATCGCGATCCAGAACGAGCGCGAATGGAAGGTCTTCTGCGAGGAGGTTCTGGGCGACGCCGCGATCGCCGCCGATCCGCGGTTCGACCGCAACACGGCGCGCGTGCGCAACCGCGAGGTCCTGGACCGGCAGGTGCAGGACCGGATCGGCCGCTTCTCGACCAAGGATCTCTGCGACCTGCTGAACCAGGTCCGCATCGCCTATGGCCGCGTGTCGACGATGAAGGATCTGATGCATCACCGCAGCGCCACGACCGCGCGGGTCGAGACGCCGGAGGGCGCCGTCGAGCTGATGGCGCCGCCCGTCATCGTCGATGGAGAGCGCCCCGCCTTGCGCCCCGTGCCCAAGCTCGGCGAGCATGACCAGGCCTTGCGCCATGAATTCCGTGGCCGCCCTGACGCGATCAGGCGCGGCGCTGCTGGAGGAACCAAATCGTGAGTCTGACGCGCGAACTCGTCCGCATCATCCGGACCAAGCCTGTCTCGGAACAGGATCTGCGCTGGTCGGCCTATTTCGTTCTCGACACGCTGAGCTGCGCGCTGGGCGCGCTGAAGACAGAGCCGGCGCGCATGCTCAAGGCGGTGGCACCGCCCGAGACCGGCGACACCGCGCGGCGCGCCTTCTATCTGGGCGGCATCGCGCACATCCTCGAGATGGACGATCTGCATCGCAACTCCGTGACCCATCCGGGCTGCGTCGTCATCCCCGCGGCCTGGGCGGTCGCCGAGGAACGGGGAATGGGCGGGCATGCGTTCCTCAAGGCGGTGCTGGCGGGCTATGAAGCCTGCTGCCGCGTCGGCAACGCCGTCGGCAAGGCGCATTACCGCGTCTGGCATAACACCTCGACCTGCGGGCCCTTCGGCTCGGCAATGGCCGTGGCCGAGCTCATCGGCCTCAGCGACGATCAGGCGGTCTGGGCGCTCGGCAATGCCGGGACGCAATCCTCCGGCCTCTGGGAATTCCTCGCCGCCGGCGCCATGAGCAAGCATCTGCACACCGCGCGCGGTGCGGAGTCCGGCGTGCTGGCGGCCTTTCTCGCGAAGGAAGGCTTCACCGGCGCCGATCGGATTCTCGAGGGCGAGAAGGGGTTCTTCGCCGGCCTCTGTCCCGATCCGGTCCCTGAGGCCGTGACCGCCCATCCCGACGGACCCTGGGAGCTGACGCGGACCTCGATCAAACCCTGGCCCTGCTGCCGGCACGCGCAGCCGACGATCGACGCCGCGATCGGACTCCATGCCGAGCTCGGCGGAGCGACCCCGGCTCGCATCACGGTCGGCACCTATCAGGCGGCGCTCGATGTCTGCGACCGGCCCACACCGGAGGATCCCTACAGCGCGAAATTCTCGCTGCAGCATTGCGTCGCGATCGCGCTGATGGACGGCCGCGTTGTGCAATCGAGCTTCGACAAGGAGGCCCGTGCGCGGGTCGCGGAACTGCGCGGCAAGGCGACGGTCGGCAAGTCGCCCACGATCGATGCGGCCTATCCCGACGCCTGGGGCTCGGAAGTTTCGGTCGAGACCACCGACGGCCGCAAATTCAACGCCGTCCGGCGCGCCTGCAAAGGCGACCCGGAGAATCCGGTGACGGATGCGGAGCTGGCGGTCAAGGCGCGGCTGCATCTGACGGCGGGCGGCATGTCGGGCGAGGAGGCGGATCGCTTCATCGCGGCGGTCAACTCTCTTGTCGAGGACCGGCCGGTCGCGGAGCTCGGCCTCTTCCGGCGCGGCGGCGAGCCGCCGGTCGCGAGACGGCGGCTCGCCTGATCGATGCTCGAGGCGGAAGACCATCCGGAGATCCGCGCCGCGGTCCAGAAGCTCTGCGCGCAGTTCCCAGGCGACTATTGGCGCAAGCTCGACGCGACGCGGGCCTATCCGGCGGCGTTCGTGACGGCGTTGACCGAGGCGGGGTATCTCGCAACGCTGATCCCCGAGGAATATGGCGGGGCCGGGTTGACACTGTCCGCTGCCGCGGCCGTGCTCGAGGAAATCCAGCACGCCGGCTGCAACGGCGCTGCCTGCCATGCGCAGATGTACATCATGGGGACGGTGCTGCGGCACGGCAACGCGGACCAGAAATCGCGCTATCTGCCGGGGATCGCGTCGGGTCAGCTCCGGCTCCAGGCCTTCGGCGTGACCGAGCCGGGCAGCGGCACCGACACGACCTCGCTTCGCACCTTCGCGCGGAAGGAAGGCGACTACTATGTCGTCAATGGCCAGAAGATCTGGACCAGCCGTGCCGAATATTCCGACCTGATGCTGCTGCTCGCCCGCACCACGCCGCGCGATCAGGTCGCCAAGAAGACGGACGGGCTCTCGGTCTTCGTGCTCGACATGCGGGAGGCGCTCCATACCGGCCTCACCATCCGGCCGATCCGCACCATGATGAATCATTCGACCACCGAGGTCTTCTTCGACAATGTGCGGGTGCCGGCCGAGAATCTGGTCGGCGAAGAAGGCAAGGGCTTCCGCTACATCCTCTCGGGCATGAATGCCGAGCGCATCCTGATCGCGGCCGAATGCGTCGGCGACGCGAAATGGCTGATCGAGAAGGCCTCGGGCTATGCCAAGGAGCGCGTCGTGTTCGGCCGGCCGATCGGCATGAACCAGGGCATCCAGTTCCCGATCGCGCGTGCCTACGCCAATATGCGCGCAGCTGAGCTGATGGTGAGGGAAGCCGTGCGGCTCTATGAGGCCGGCCGCGATTGCGGGGCCGAGGCCAACATGGCGAAGATGCTCGCGGCCGACGCCTCGAACGAGGCCGCCAACGCCTGCATCCAGACCCATGGCGGGTTCGGCTTCGCCGAAGAGTACGATGTCGAGCGCAAGTTCCGCGAGACCAGGCTCTATCAGGTGGCGCCCATATCGACCAACCTGATCCTGTCCTATCTCTCCGAGCATGTGCTGGGCATGCCGCGCTCCTATTGACCGGAAGGCCGGGCGTGAACGGAGAACCGAAGACGGACGGCGCCGAGAAGCCCTTTGCCGACTGGGTCGGAAGGCGCACCGAGCAGCAGGACATCGTCACGCCGCGCCTGGATGCGAGCTACCGCGCGATCTTCGAGCCGCATCTGGCGGCGGTTGATGACGGCGCCGTGCCGCTCGGGTTCCATTGGTGCTTGTCGCCCCGGATCGCCGGCATGGCGGAGCTCGGGCCCGACGGTCATCCAGCCAAGAGCCGCGATCTGCCGCCGGTGCCGCAGCCGCGGCGCATGTGGGCCGGCGGTTCGATCGAGACCTTCGCGCCGCTGCGGGTCGGCGATCAGGTCCGCCTGGTCTCGACCATCACCGATGTGGCCTTCAAGCAGGGCCGGACCGGCAGTCTCTGTTTCGTGACCCTCAGCCACGATTACCTGACGGAGCGCGGCCTCGCCATTCGCGACCGGCAGGACATCGTCTATCGCGAGGCGGCGAAGATCCCGCCGGTCGAGTCCGCGGGCGACAAGAGCGGTCCGGCACGAGCGGCGGCACGGTCCTGGCCGATCGAGACCTCGCCGACCCTGCTGTTCCGCTATTCCGCCATCACCTTCAACGGGCACCGCATCCATTACGACCAGCCCTATGCCACCGGCGTCGAGGGCTATTCGGACCTGGTCGTTCATGGTCCGCTGCAAGCGACGCTGCTCTTCAACCGGGCCGCCATCGAAGGCGGCCGGGTGCCGAAGCGCTTCGACTATCGCGGGCTTGCTCCCGCCATCGTCGGCCAGCCGCTATCGGTCTGTATCGGCGGGTCCGGCGAGGAAAACCTGTTCTGGACGCAAGGCCCGTCGGGCCGGGTCCATATGGAAGCCAAAGTCACCCTCTCATGACCTCCGCAAGCCGGGAGAACCGGAAATGACCCTCGAAACCGTCAAACGCCCCGACGCGATGGAATCCGCCCGGGGCATCTTCATCGACAATCGCTGGCGGCCCTCCGCCTCCGGCCGCACCGTCGATGTCTATGCGCCGGCCGAGGGCGTCGCCTACGCCCAGATCGCCGCCGGCAACGCGGCCGATATCGATGCCGCGATCGCTGCCGCCCGCAAGGCTCATGAGACGGGCGCCTGGGGCCGGCTCTCGGCGGCGGAGCGGGGACGGCTCCTCTCCAAGCTCGGTCTCATCGTCCTCGATCATGCGGAAGAGCTGGCCCTGATCGAGGCGCGGGACACCGGCAAGCCGATGAAGCAGGCGCGTGCGGACGTCCAGGCCTGTGCCCGCTATTTCGAGTTCTATGGCGGGGCCGCCGACAAGTTCCATGGCGAGACGATTCCCTTCCTCAACGGCTATTTCGTCGCCACCGAGCATGAGCCGCATGGCGTCACCGGCCACATCATTCCCTGGAACTATCCGGTGCAGATGTTCGCGCGGACCCTGGCGCCGGCTCTCGCCGTCGGCAATGCGACCGTGCTCAAGCCGGCCGAGGATGCCTGCCTCACCTCGCTGCGGCTGGCGGAGCTCTCGGTCGAGGCCGGCTTCCCCGAGGGCGCGATCAACATCGTGCCCGGGTTGGGGACAGAAGCCGGGGCGGCCTTGATCGCCCATCGCGGAATCGATTTCGTGGCCTTCACCGGCAGCCCCGAAGTGGGGGTGCTGGTCCAGACGGCGGCCGCGAAGAATCACATCGGCTGCACCCTCGAGCTCGGCGGCAAGTCGCCCCAGGTCGTGTTCGCCGATGTCGATCTCGAGGCGGCCTTGCCGAGCCTCGTCAATGCCATCGTCCAGAATGCGGGGCAGACCTGCTCGGCAGGCTCTCGGCTCCTGATCGAACGCAGCGGTTATGACCGGATCGTGAGCGCGGTGGTCGACCGTTTCTCGGATTTGCGGGCCGGCACGCCGACGATGGATCTCGATCTCGGGCCCCTGATCAATCCGCGCCAGAAGAAGCGGGTCGAGACCTTCTGCGCGAACGCGGCCTCGGACGGGATTCCTCTCCTGGCCGAGGGCCGCGTCGCTGACGGCGTCCCGAAGGAGGGCTATTTCGTCACGCCGAAGCTCTACGGGCCGGTGGCTCGCGCGAACACGCTGGCGCGCGAGGAGGTCTTTGGGCCGATCCTGGCGGCCATTCCCTTCGAAGACGAAGGCGACGCGGTCGCGCTGGCGAACTCGACGGATTTCGCGCTGATCGCCGGCATCTGGACCCAGAACACGAAGCGCGCCACGCGCGTCGCCCGCAAGGTGAAGGCGGGGCAGGTCTATATCAATGCCTACGGGGCCGGCGGCGGCATCGAACTGCCCTTCGGCGGCATGAAGAAATCCGGCCATGGCCGCGAGAAGGGCATGGCGGCCCTCCATGAGCTCACGACCCTGAAGACGCTCATCATGAAGCATGACTGAGCGTCCGAGCGGCGGCGAAAACAAAACAGGCGCCGGTCTTGCCGGCGCCTGTTGCAGGCGGAATTTCTCGTCGGGCGATCGTTACTTCGGCGTGTAGCTGAACTTCTGGCCGCCGATGCTGGCCTCGAACATCAGCCCTTCCGTGCCCGCCGTAAAGATGGCGACACCCATATTGTAGTTCGCCGTCTTCGAGGCCCCGTCCTTGGCGGCGATCGCCGAGGCGTTGGCCGAGAATTCGTAGTTGCCCTTGGTGAAGGCGTCGAGGGCGGCCTTGTTCTGGAAGAAGATGATTTCGCTGTAGGTCTGGCCGCCGAGCTGCAGGCCGATGGTGACCTGGGACATGACGGTGGAACCGATCGACTTGCCGCCCTGGAACACGGTTCCCTCACCGCGTGCACCACCGATGCCGATCGCGCCCTTGGTGATCTCAGGGAAGACCGCATAGCCGTAGGCCTTGTCGAAGAAAGCCTGCAGGCTGGGGTCCGTCTTCTTGAACATCGCAACCGTGTCCAGCGCCTTCTTCTCCGCGGCGGGATCCCAGGCGAGGGCGGCCGACGTCATCGACACGGCCATCACCATCGCGGCGACAAGCCCTAAAATACGCTTCCCCATCATGACGTTTTCTCCATTATTTCCAGGTTTGATTGAATCAATATGGCGGTCAGTCTAGACCGCCCGCCTCATCGTGAACAGTCGAAGGGCCATTTAGTTCCCTGAGGGCGCATTGCAACGCCCGGAACAAAGGATTTCATTCCGGGCCCGTTCCGTATTCGTACTTTCCGGGTCAAAGCGTCGGCCGGAGGCCGCTCGGGCAGGTCACTTCTCCAACAGCATCTTACGCGCTGTCCGAAGGAATGCGATGCGGGCATTCATGTCCGACTGCCGGGAGTCCTGCGGATCGGACATCCGGGTCAAGAGATTCAGCTGCCCCGCAATGCCTGACAGCAGCTGCTCGGCCGACAGATCGCTCTTCCAGGCCAGGGCCTGCTGCCGGGTCTCGGCCACCAGGGCCGCCAATTCGTCATCGACCTTCTGCTTCAACTGGGTGCGGGTCGCGAGGGTCTGGAATTTCTGCACATATTTGCGGACGAATCCGCCATCGCCGGCCATCACAGGATCTCCGAATCGGGAAGCGTCATTGTCAGGATTCTAGTGCCCCGGCGGCGGTGCCAGCACCAGCCCATAGCGGGTCATGATTTCCGCCATCTTGGCGGGGGTGGGGCCGCCGGGCGCGCCGACGACCGCGGCGATGTCGCGGAAATATTGCGCACCGATATCGGGTGTCAGCACGATGAGCGCGCGCGCCGTGCGGTCATGCGGATTGCTGAAGGCATGAACGGAGCCGCGCGGCGTGTACATGCGCTCGCCGGGCTTCAGGTCGCGCATCTCGCCATCGACCGAGTAGCGCAGCATCCCCTCCAGCACATAGACGATCTCTTCGTTGTTCGTGTGGCTGTGGGCTGGCGGCACCCGCGCGCCGGGCTGCACCGTGAGCTCGAACATCCCGACCCCGGCGCCGTTCACGGTGCCGTCCATCAGATAGCGAATCTCGAGTCCGCCGATTGCAATGGCCGGCTGCGCCTGCGGCTGCATGAGTCCATTCCCTTTGGTGAGCGTGGGCGAGCAACTTGCTCCCGGCGACCGATCTTGGCAATGGTGCCGATGGCCGCCCGCCGATAGGATCTTTCCGCGATTCCGACGTCCGGTACGAAGGCCATGAGCGAATCCCCACCCCAGCAAGGCGACCGTTATGTCGTCCTGGCCGAGTTCGAAGCCGGGGTGCTGACTCATTGGCTGGCGCCCTATACGGGCGGGAGCCATTGGCGTCTTCCCGCGGGGCTCGAGTTCGTCCTCCTCATGGAGCCGCCGCCGCAGGCCATCGCGGTCGGCGCCAAACCCGATCCCTATGAGCGCTGGGAAACGGTTCTGGTGGAAGAGGGCGACCGCAGCGCCGAGAAATATGGCGGTTATTCCCTCAGCATCTCGCTGGCCGACCTGAAGGCGCATTGCGCGCGCCGCTGACTTCTGCGGCGGCGTGCCGCCTTCGTCAGCGCGCCTTCTTCGTCTTCGCGCGCTCGATCCCTTCCAGGATCAGTTGCTCGGCCACGGAGGGTCCTTTCCAGCCCGTGATCTTGGTCCATTTTCCCTGTTCCAGATCCTTGTAGTGCTGGAAGAAATGGGCGATCTGCTCGCGCAGGATCGGCGGCAGATCCTCTTGATTGCGGATCCCGGTATAGAAGGGGTGGAGCGCTTCGACCGGCACGGCCAGGATCTTCTCGTCGCCGCCGGCCTCGTCTTCCATCAGCAGCACGCCGACCGGGCGGCAGCGGATGATGCAGCCCGGCACCACGGGGACCTGGCTCACCACCAGCACATCGCAGGGATCGCCGTCGCTCGACAGCGTGCCTGGGATGAAGCCGTAATTGCCGGGATAGAACATGGCCGTATGCAGGAAACGATCGACCAGCAGCACGCCGGACTCCTTGTCGATCTCATATTTGACCGATGGCCCGCCCAGCGGAATCTCGATCAGGGCATTGACGTCCCGGGGCGGATCGCGCCCCACGGCGATTTTCGAGAGATCCATGCAAAGCGCCCTGTTCTCCGGCGATGACCCGATCCCGTGATCTTATCACGTTCATCAGGCCGGGGTGTCTTCCGGCGCGGCCGGGCTAGAATAGCCCCGTGGCAGCCCTTTAGCGGAATGGCAAACCCATGCGAACCCTCGGCGTCCTCCTTTTTCCCGAATTCGAATTGCTGGATGTCTTCGGTCCCCTGGAGATGTTCGGCATGCTGCCGGAGGATTTCACGATCCGGCTGGTGGCCGAGCGGGAGCGGAGCGTCGCCAGTGCTCAGGGCCCGCGCTCCGTCGCCGATACGCTGTTCGCCGATGACGGGCCTTACGACATCCTGCTTGTCCCCGGGGGCCGGGGCACGCGCCGCGAGGTGGGAAACTCCGCACTGCTCGCCTGGCTGCGAGATAAGGCGGCCACCGCGAGTCTGGTCACCTCGGTCTGCACGGGTAGCGCACTTCTCGCGCAGGCGGGGCTGCTCGACGGCATCCGGGCGACGACCAACAAGATGGCCTTCGCCTGGGTCAGGTCGCAGGGACCGCAGGTGCTGTGGCAGCCCCAGGCGCGCTGGGTCGAGGATGGAAAGTTCGCGACCTCTTCCGGCGTCTCGGCGGGAATAGATATGAGCCTCGCCGTTATCGCGCGGCTTTGCGGCGAGGCGCGGGCCCGGCAGGTGGCGCTTTGGGCCGAGTATGAATGGCACGACGATCCGCAGTGGGATCCCTTTGCGGCGCGCCACGGACTGGTCTAACCGCCGCGCCTCCTTCGCCGCGTATTACATCTGTAACCGTCGGGCGATCGACGGTGGTGCAATTGAAACGCGGCAGCAACAGAACCACGAGTGACGCCGCTGTCACGTCCGACATTGCAACGAAGCCGGACGACGGAGCGCCGACCTCGTTGGCTCGCGTCATGAGGGTCATCAGTTCTTTTGATGTGCGGCGTTTAACATTTTCTTGAACGGGTTGCATAAGCAGCAGGGACCGCCGACCTTCCCTATCGCGTCTCCATCGTTTCTTCGACCGGGAATGGATTCCGATCGCGATGGGTCTGCTGCAAGAG
>NZ_JBOHKS010000191.1:0-11362 GCF_050729195.1 Hypericibacter sp. | reverse complement strand
TGGGTCTCGGTGTGGCGGCGATGACCGTGATGCCGGCGGTGGCGAAGGCAGCTCCGCCCAAGCTGGTGGTCTATGAATGGGCCGGCTATGACGTGCCGGACCTGCACCAGTCCTACATCAAGAAATATGGCGGCAGCCCCGATTTCCCGCTCTTCGCGAGCGAAGAGGAAGCGCTGCAGAAGGTCGTCAGCGGCTATCAGGTCGATCTGGCCCATCCTTGCAGCTACAACGTGAAGCGTTGGCGCGAGGCGAAGGTGCTGCAGCCGATCGATACCAGCCGGCTCTCGAATTACCCTGACATCTGGCCGAAGTTCAAAGAGATCCCGCAAACGCAGGCGGACGGGAAAACCTGGTTCGTGCCGTTCGACTGCGGCAATTCCTCGATCCTCTATCGCACCGACCTGGTCGATCCGGAGGATGTGAAGGACCCGTCCTGGAGCCTGCTCTTCAACGAGAAGTACAAGGGCCGCCTGGCCATGTACAACACCGACACCACGCTGATCGAGATCGCAGCGCGCGTGCTCGGCATGAAGAACTTCAATTCGCTCTCCGACGAGGAGCTCGAGAAGGTGAAGCCGCTGCTGAAGAAGCAGCGCGAGGTCCTGCGCTTCTACTGGGACGACGTCACCCAGATCGAGCAGGCGCTGGCTTCGGGCGAGCTGGTCGCGGCCTATGCCTGGAACGGCTCGGTCAAGGTGCTCAAGGATCAGGGCCTGCCGGTCGCCTATATGGTGCCGAAGGAAGGCATCTTGACCTGGGTCTGCGGCCTGGTGCGCATGACCGGATCGACCGCCGACGAACAGGTCGCCTATGACTTCATCGATTCCATGATCTCGCCGGAATCGGGCGTGTTCCAGATCAGCACGGGCTACGGTCACTCGAACCGCAAGGCCTATGAGATGACCGACCCGAAGGTGCTGGAAGCGCTGGGCTTCGACAATCCCGAGGAGAAGTTCGCCAAGGCGGACGTCTCCGACGAAGCGGACGAGCCCTACCGGTCGAAATACATCGCGCTCGTCAACGACATCAAAGCGGGCGTCAACTGACCGATCCGACGTTCGGATGAAGCATCCCCTCTCCCTGACCGGGGAGGGGATTGTTTTGGGGGCTTTGCTAAAGCCCGTTGATCCAGTGGCTCACCCGGTTGATGGCCGCCGTCGCCGCGGCCGAGACCTCGACCCCATGCAGGAAACCATGGCCTTCGCCCTCGACGAGATCGAGGGTGAAGGTCCGGCCGCACCCCTCATAGGCTCTGGCCAAGGCCAAGCTGTCATCGAGGACCGGGTCGTGGGACCCGGCCAGGAGATAGACCGGGACGCTGGACGGGGTCGCCAGGGCGGCGCCCGCGTAGGGGCTGGGCTCGCCCGGGGCATTGGCCAGCCGCCAATAGCGCGCCAAGCATGCCGCATCCATGCCCCGCTCGCGGGAGCCCCATCGCCGCAGGGAAGGGCTATCGAGGCCGCCGAAGCCGCCATAGAAGCTGCCGACCCCCAGGACGTCCCTGCGCGTGCCGGCATCCAGGTGGCGCTCGACGGCCAGGGCGATGGCCGCGCCGGCGGAATCGCCGCACAGAACCGCCTGGCTATGGCCCCAGTCCTCGGCCGAAAGGGCGGCGGCCAAGGCGGCCAGCCCGTCCTCGATCGGCGCCGGCGCCACATGTTCCGGCGCCAGCCGGTAATCGACCGAGATGACCGTGAGCCCGGTCCGGTCGCACAAGGCGCGCGAGATCTCGGCATGGGTGGCGGGAGACCCGACGATCCAGCCGCCGCCATGGAAATAGAGGATCGCGCGATCGCGGCGGCGCGTTCGCGCAGGGCGCTGGATCAGCAGGCGCAGCGGCTGGCCGCCGGCCTCCATCGTCTGCCAATGGCCCGCGCCGCGATCCGTCACCCGGAAGGAGCCCGCATAGCGCTCCCGGAGATCGCGGACATCGCCATGGAGCCAGTCGAACTCGGCGGCAGGACGCGAGCACATCGCGGGCAGATCCAAGATCCGGTTTGGCTATTGCCGGCGACGGCTCGCCGCCCTTTCTAAGTGAACCACCAGCGCTCGGCCCCGCGGGCGCCGTCCAGCGGCCAGTTGGCCGTCAGGGCCGTGTCATGCGCGACATTGGCGCGGCGCGCATAGATCCAGTTGCGGAAGAACGGGATGATGACCGAGCCGTCGTCATGCAGGATCCGCTGCATCTCGGAATACATCGCGGCCCGCTTCTTGTTGTCGATCTCGGCCCGGGCCTGGACCAGCAGTTCGTCGAACCGGTCGTTCACGAAATGGGAGTCGTTCCATTGCGCGCCCGGCGCATAGCCGAGCGTGAAGATGATGTCGGGGGTCGGGCGCTGCCCCCAGCCCGCCAGGCAGAAGGGCTTCTTGAGCCAGACATCGCTCCAATAGCCGTCATTGGGCTCGCGCACCACGTCGATGTCGATGCCGGCCTTCTTGGCGGTGCCCGCATAGAGCACGGCGAGATCGAGGCCGCCGGTGATGACGGCATCGGCCGCCGAGAAGGACAGCTTGAGAGAATCCATGCCGGCCTTCTTCAGATGGAACTTCGCCTTGTCGGGATCGTAGACGGTCTGCTCGATGGTGCCGTCATAGAAGGGCATGATCGGGCTGATCGGATGATCGTTGCCGATCGAGCCATGGCCGTTGAGGACCTTCTTCACGGTCGCGTCGCGGTCCATCGCGTATTTCAGGGCGCGTCGCACATCGGCATTGTCGAAGGGAGCCATGTCCATGAACATCGGCAGTGACACATGGCTGCCGGTCGGGACCTCGTCGACCTTCACGTTCGGCACCTTCTCGAGCATCTGGACGGTCTTGAAGTCGCACTCGATCATCGCGTCGAGCTCGTTGGTGGTGAGCCCGGTCTGGCGCGCACTCACATCGGGAATGGCGAAATACCGGACCTCGTCGAAATGCGCCCGGTTCTCCTTCCAGTAGTTCGGGAAGCGCGTCAGCGACGCGCTCACGCCGGCATTGAACTTGTCGACGACATAGCCGCCGGTGCCCGATTTGCCGTCCCATCTCACCTTGCCTTCGCTGTCGGCCGGCATCATCACGAGGTGATAGTCCGTCAGCAGATAGGGGATGTCGGCATTGCCGCTCTTGAGCTCGATCACCAGGGTGTTGCTGCCGTCGGCCTTGATGCTGTCGACCCCCTCGAACAGCGACTTGGCCGCGGATTTCGACGCTTCGTCGCGATGGTAGTTCAGCGAGGCGGCGGCATCGTTCGCATCGAATGTCTTGCCGTCATGGAACTCGACGCCCTTGCGCAGCTTGAGCGTCCATGTCTTGGCATCGGGCGTGACGTCCCAGGATTCCGCCAGCTCGCCGGTGACCTGGTTGTCGGGCGCGATCTCGGTGAGGAAATTGCGCTGCGTGTGGGCCAGCGTGATCATGAAGCGGGAATTGGTGGTCGCCGGATCCATATTGTCGGTGGTGTTGCCGTCATCGAGACCGACCCGGAAGCGGCCGCCCTTTTTCGGTGTCGCGGCCTCGACCTGCCGGGACCAGAGGCTCAAAGCCAGGGGAGTCGTCGCGCCCAGCGCGATGGCACCTTCGATGAAACGCCGCCGGCTGATGCGGCCGGCGATGGCCTGCGATTGCAGAAGGCTCAGTCTGCGTTCGATGTCCCTGTCCGACATGATCGTTTCCTCCCAGGATTTTTCTTGCCGCACGCGACTTAGATGAATCGTGCTGCATCGATCCTAGGGAGGGCGGATTTCAGGAAATGAGCAGATATCGGCAAGAAATGTGCAGTTCTCCATAGCGCGCGATCGGGCGCTATGGAGCCATGAAAGAGCGGAGGGTGCTCCAGGATTTCCTTCGCGCGCACACCCTCGCGCGCGTCCGCAAGACTGCGACACGCTTCGCTGGCGTCGATTCAAGCCGACCGGTTCAGAGGATGGCGCTAAAGCCGGTCGTAATGGTCGGCCGCGTCGGCGTAGTGAAAGAGAATCGGAACCGGCCGCTCGGGCATCCAGGCCTCGGTCGTCTCGCCCGCCATCAAGGCCAGCGCGCCCAAGGTGTTCGTGACCGCGCCGCCATAGAGGCGGTTGGCAAGATTGAGAATGGCGGTCTGATGCATGGTCTGGGTGCCGCTGCCGCAGGCATCCTTGACCAGGATGACGCGCTTGCCCAGCGCGATCGCATCGCGAACCGTCGCGGCGACGCAGGCCTCGGTCCAGACGCCGGCGATGAAGAGCCATTCGATGGCCCGCTGGTCGAGCGCCGGCGCAAGATTGCCCTCGCCGAAGGCGCTGGCGTCGTTCTTATAGACCACCAGCTCGTCCCCGACGGGCGCCACCTCGCGGCAGATCGCGACCAGGGGATTGTCCTTGTCGCTGAAGGTGGGGCCGCCGCCTTCGGCGACCGGCTCGAAGGGCCGTGGCGGGCAGCGATCGAAGTCGCGCCGATAGGCGGCATGGAAGGCGGGAAGGGACCGCTGGCGCGCCGCCAGCAACAGGCGTTGCGCGTTTGCCAGCACCGCCTCGATGCCGTCCACCGCATAGAGCGGATCCTGCCGCTGCTCTTCCTGCAGGTCGATCAGCAGGAGTGCCGCATGCCGGAGATCGATCGCGAGGCTCTTCTTCATCTAGATTTCAGTGCCCAGCAGCTCGTCCTCGAACGGGAAACGCGAGATGATCTTGGGGCCATTCTCGGTCACCAGCACTTCTTCTTCGAGCTTCACGCCTTCGCGGCCACCCTTTTCGCCGATATAGCTTTCCACGCTGACGACCATGCCCGGCTCCAGCCGGCCCTCGCGGCCATAGGTGGCGAAATCCATCGCATGGGCGATGAAGGGCGTCTCGCCATGCATGCCCACGCCATGCATGACCGAGGTATAGCGCTGATCGACGAAGCGCTCCGGGATCTTCCAGGCCTTGTCCGCCAGCTCGCGGAAGGTCAGGCCCGGCTGGATGATGCCGATGTTATGCTGGATCTGGTCATAGGACATCCGGTAGAGCGCCCTCTGATAGCCGGTGGGTTTGCCGGGACCGCAGCGGAAGGTCCGCGAGAAGTCCGAATAATAGCCGAAGCAGCCGATCATGTCGGTGTCGAGCGCCACCAGCTCGCCGGGGCGGACGATGCGGCCGCTGGTCTCGTTGAACCAGGGATTGGTCCGCTGGCCGGAGGTGAGGAGGCGGGTTTCGATGAACTCGCCGCCGAGCCGGATCACCTCCTGATACATGACGGCGAAAAGCTCGTTCTCGCTGATGCCGGGCCGGATCGCCTGGCGCACCGCGGCGACCGCGGATTCGGCCCCCGTCATGCTGATCTGCAGGCATTTGATCTCTTCGGCCGTCTTGACCGCCCGCACCGCCAGGATCTCGCCCTGGCAGTCGCGCACCTCGAGACCATGCTTGATGAGCGCCAGCGCCTGGATATGGCTGCAGCGATCCATGCCGATCTTCTTCGAGCCGCCGCCATGCTCGCGCATCAGGTCGGCGATCTGGGCGGCGAAGGGACCCGCGGTCTCCTGATCCTTGCCCGAGACGGACGACCAGACCAGCTGGCTCGGCCGCGCTTCCGCGACCGTGTCGACGCAGGTGCTGACATGATAGCTCTGCGGATAGTCGAAGAGGATGACCGGCCCTTCCGCGGAAATGAAGAAGTAGCGCGTCGAATTGCGGAGGAAATAGCCGAACATGTTCCGCGTGCCGGTGGCGTAGCGCTGATTGTAGGGATCGAACAGCAGCATGCCGCCATATTGCGCCTTCGCCATCCAGGCGCGGAGCTTCGCCAGCCGCTCGGCGCGCAGCTTGGGGGCGTCGACCGACGAAGGTTCGGTGTCGGAGAACCACATGCCGTTGGACGCGTCCTCCGCCATGGGATGCCGCATCTTCGCGGCGAAATCGATGTCGCTCACATCGTCGGGGTCGAATTTGACAACACTCATGGCACTTCCTTGCCTGCCGGTGACCAGCGCATCGGATGCTGGGACAGGTGGGGTGGCGGCGATGTGCCGGACTCAGCAGGAAATGTGCCGGCCTCGGAGCGCCTATTTCCGCACCTTCCGGGGCGTCTCGTCATAGGTCTTGCGGAAGGCCCGCACGAAGGCCGGAAAGCTGGCATAGCCGCAGGCGAGCCCGATCTCGCGCACCGACATGGTGGAGTGCTCGAGCAGGTCGCGGGCGCGCTGCATGCGGATGCGGCGGTAATAGTCCGCGGGACCGGCGCCGAACTCCGCATTGAACGCCCGCTCGAGCTTGCCGATGGAGACACCGACATGATCGGCGACGGCCGTCATGGATTCGCCATGCTCCATCGAGCTCTCCATCTGGGCGACGGCATCGAGCACGAGATCGCTGCGGATGCCGGTTCGGATCCGCAGCTGCAGCTTCTCGCGGTCGGCATTGGCGCGGATGCGGTAATGGACGAACCACTCCGCCACCTGGCGCGACAGGTCCTCGCCATGGTGGCTGGCGATGATCTCGAGCATCATGTCGAGCGCGCCCACGCCGCCGGCCGAGGTGAAGCGGCTGCGGTCGATGACATAGAGCCGGCGCTGGAGCGAGAGATGGGGAAAGGCCTCGACGAAGGCCGGCTGGCTGCGCCAATGCAAGGTGCAGGCATAGCCGTCGAGCAGGCCCGCGCGGGCCAGATAGAAGGCGCCGTCGGCCACGCTGCCGATATGTCCGCCCTGGCGCAGATTGCGCCGGATCCAGGTCAGGGGCCGTTCCGCCGTCAAGCGATCGGCGTCGCCGCCTGAGCAGACCACCATGTAATCGGCCTGGGGCGCTTCCTCGACCGAGTGGTTCGGCGTGATAGCGATCCCGTTGGAGGCAATGACGGGAGCGGCGGCACCGGCGACGATCGACCAGTCATAGAGCTTCCGGCCGGCGAGCGTGTTGGCCGCTCGCATGGGTTCGATGACCGCGCTGAAGGCCATCATCGGGAAGTTCGGAAAGACCAGGATGGCGAAGCGCCGGACTCCGGACGGTTCCTCCGAGGCCTTCCCTGTCAGTCGCATAAGCCGATATTCCCTCTATCTCGATGACGGCCCTCTCGGCCATGGAGGGCGGCGAAGGCGTCCGCCGGAAGCGACTTGTGGCCCGTGACCGTATCGCTGGATGTTCGCCATTGGCAATTGGATGCCCCCCTGCGCCCAACAAACGCCCGCCCGCTGAAACGCCGAAATCGAAAGGGTGAAAGGCCTGTCATCCGGGCTTTTGAGGCCCTGCCGGTGGCGTTGTTAGCAGGTGCAAAATCTGCTACAAAATGGGGTCCAGACTCGGGCCCCAGACCCGCTCACTAACACATTGACTTTTCAGGCAAAAATCCGTTGACCCAAACGACCGGTACCGAGCCGCTCGACATCACGCCCGTGACGATCGAAGAGGAGATGAAACGCTCCTATCTCGAATACGCCATGAGCGTCATCGTGAGCCGCGCGCTGCCCGATGTTCGCGACGGCTTGAAGCCGGTTCATCGGCGAATTCTCTATGCGATGAAGGAGGGCGGTTACGACTATAACCGGCCCTTCCGCAAGTCCGCGCGCATCGTCGGCGAGGTCATGGGTAAATATCATCCCCATGGCGACGCGGCGATCTATGACGCGATGGTGCGCATGGCGCAGGACTTCTCCATGCGCCTCATGCTCATCGACTCCCAGGGCAATTTCGGCTCGATGGACGGCGACCCGCCGGCGGCCATGCGATACACCGAGGCGCGCCTGGCGCGCTCGGCCTCGGCGCTGCTCGACGATATCGACAAGGAAACGGTTCCGTTCCAGCCCAACTATGACGGCGCGGAACTGGAGCCCCAGGTCCTTCCGGCACGGTTTCCCAATCTTCTGATCAACGGCGCCGGCGGCATCGCCGTCGGCATGGCCACCAACATCCCGCCGCATAATCTGGGCGAGGTGGTCGATGGCTGCATCGCCTATATCGACAATCCGGCGATCGCGATCGAGGATCTGATCCAGCTCATTCCGGGCCCCGATTTCCCGACCGGTGGCGTCATCCTCGGCAAGTCCGGCATCCGCGAGGCGTTCCATCTCGGTCGCGGCTCGATCCCGATCCGCGCGCGCAGCCATATCGAGGAGATCCGCAAGGACCGCGAAGCGATCGTGGTCAGCGAGATCCCCTATCAGGTCAACAAATCGCGTCTGCTCGAGCGCATCGCCGAATGCGTGCGCGAGAAGATCATCGAGGGTATCTCCGATCTGCGCGACGAGAGTGATCGCGACGGCGTGCGCGTCGTGATCGAGCTGAAGCGCGACGCCATGGCCGAGGTGGTGCTGAACCAGCTCTATCGCCACACCCCGCTGCAGACCAGCTTCGGCGTCAATATGCTGGCCATCAATGGCGGCCGGCCCGAGCTGATGAATCTGAAGCAGATCATCGCCGCTTTCGTGACCTTCCGCGAGGAAGTCATCACCAAGCGGGCGGTGTTCGATCTGCGCAAGACCCGCGAGCGCGCCCATATCCTGGTTGGCCTCGCCATCGCGGTCGCCAATATCGACGCGGTCATCGACCTCATCCGCAAGGCGCCCGATCCGAACGCCGCGCGCGAAGGCCTGATGGCCCGCGCCTGGCCCGCCCATGACGTGGCGCCGCTGATCAGGCTCATCGACGAGCCGGGCCGGATCGTGGCCGAGGACGGGACCTATCGCCTCTCCGAAGAACAGGCCAAGGCCATCCTCGAGCTGCGGCTGCAGCGCCTGACCGGCCTCGAGCGCGACAAGATCGCCGAGGAGATCCGCGAGATCGCCACCAGCATCGTCGATCTGCTCGACATCCTGGAATCGCGCGCCCGGCGCCTGACGATCCTGCGCACCGAGCTGCTGGAGATCAAGGAGCAGTTCGCGACGCCGCGTCGGACGACGCTGGAGGAGCTCGAGTTCGAGCAGGATGTCGAGGACCTGATCCAGCGCGAGGACATGGTCGTGACCGTCACCCATGGCGGTTACATCAAGCGGGTGCCGCTCTCGGCCTTCCGCGCGCAGCGGCGCGGCGGCAAGGGACGCGCCGCCATGGCCACGCGCGACGAGGATTTCGTCACCCAGCTCTTCGTCGCCGACACCCACACGCCGATGCTGCTCTTCTCGACCCGCGGCATGGTCTACAAGACCAAGGTCTACAAGCTGCCGCTGGGCACGCCCCAGGCGCGCGGACGGGCGCTGGTCAATCTGCTGCCGCTGGAAGAGGGCGAGACCATCTCGACGGTCATGCCGCTGCCCGAGGACGAGACGCGCTGGAGCGACATGTTCGTGATGTTCGCCACCTCCAGCGGCAATATCCGGCGCAACCGGCTGTCCGATTTCACCAGCGTCATGGCCAACGGCAAGATCGCCATGAAGCTCGAGGAGAAGGGCGAGCAGCTGATCGGCGTCCAGACCTGTGCGGAGACGGACGACGTGCTGCTGGCGGCCCGCGGCGGCCGCTCGATCCGTTTCGCCGTCGCCGATGTGCGCGTCTTCTCCAGCCGCACCTCGACCGGCGTGCGCGGCATCTCGCTGGGCGAGGGCGACCGCGTCGTCTCCATGTCCATCCTCGGCCATGTCGAGGCCGATACCGCCGAGCGCGACGCCTATCTGCGCTGGTCCAATGCGCGCCGCCGCCAGCTGGGCGAGGAGCCCGACACGGGCGTGCCGGAGCCGGCGCTGCCCGAGGAAGCCGAAGCGGCGCCGGGTGCGACCGAGACCATCGAATTGTCGCCGGAGCGCCTGCAGGAGATGGAAGCGGTGGAGGAGTTCATCCTCACCCTCACCGAGAAGGGCTATGGCAAGCGCAGCTCGGCTTACGAGTATCGGATCACCGGCCGCGGCGGTAAGGGCATCGTCAATATCGGCACCAACGATCGCAACGGGCCGGTGGCGGCCACCTTCCCGGTGGGCCATGGGGACCAGATCATGCTGGTGACCGACCGGGGCCAGCTGATCCGCTGCCCGGTCGCCGACATCCGCATCGCCGGGCGCAACACCCAGGGCGTGATCGTGTTCAAGGTGGTCGAGGGCGAGCGCGTCGTCTCGGTCACGCGGCTGGGCGAGCTGGGCGAGACGCCGGAAGGCGGCGCCGAGGTTGCCGGCGCCAATGGCGCCGATGACGTGGCGCCGGGGGCAGGGAATGACGGGACGGGGGATGCCGAGGCCGGGGAAACCGGTCCGGCGGTCGAGGAATAACGGCCGGCTGAAGAACAGCCGGCCGGACAGGGGAGAGCGGGCGATGCCCAAGAGCAGGGTTGCAGTCTATCCGGGCACGTTCGACCCGATCACCAATGGCCATCTCGACATCATCCGGCGCGCGGCGCGGCTGACCGACCGGCTCGTGATCGGCGTCTCGGTCAATGCCGGCAAGGGTCCTTTGCTGTCGCTGGCCGACCGGGTGCGGCTGGTCCAGGCCGAGCTCCGGGCGGCCGACAGCGGCGTGCCGCCCCATGTCGAGGTGGTGCCTTTCGATTGCCTGCTGATGGAGTTCGCCGAGCAGGTGGGCGCGGGCTCGATCATCCGCGGCCTCCGGGCCGTGTCGGACTTCGAATATGAGTTCCAGATGGCCGGGATGAACGCCCGCCTCAACCCCGACATCGAGACCGTGTTCCTCATGGCCTCGGACCGTCACCAGTTCATCTCCTCGCGCTTCGTCAAGGAGATCGGCCGCTTCGGCGGCGATATCCGCCATTTCGTGAGCCCGCGCGTGGCCGACTATCTCGAGAAGGAGCTGGGCTTCGGCAACGGCAAGAAGAAAAAGGGCAAGGTCGGCAAGGCCGCGGTCCCGAAAAAGGCCCGAAAATCCAAGTAATCCCGCGCCTCGGCGCGGGGCACGGGCGGTCCCAAGGGCGGCGAACGGCACCCTTGCAATCCGCGCGCGCCTTGCGCTACATGGCGCCGCCGCAATGGCACTCACGGTGAGCCCGTAGCTCAGGGGTCGAGCATCTGACTTTTAATCAGAGGGCCATGGGTTCAAATCCCATCGGGCTCACCAACTTTCCCCTGAGATTTCATACCGTTCCCTAGGTCTCAAAATGTTCGCCCTTATTTTGAAGGGCGCGCAAATAACGGAATTTGCCCCCGCTGGCGGGCGCGATCCCTTCCGGCCCTTATCGCGTCCAGGAGATGGAACGGCTGGCACAGGTTATCCCCTGCCGGCTCACCCATTATCCCCGCCTTCCACCACAATCCGGACAATTTTGCCTTCCGACTCGTTGGCCGACTCGGGGGAGAGAGGTTCATTGTCCTAGGACATTGGCGACCAGCTCTGGCGACGGCGGCCTCCATCATCGCGTAGATCGGACTTCTGCGATGATGAGACCGCAGGCTTGAGCCAGGCATAAGCAGGAATCAATGAGCGACCCGAACCCGTTCCCCAATCCACTACCGGTCTTCGATGCAGCAGCCTCGAAGATCGTCACGCGAAGCGTC